>NZ_JBGLRB010000005.1:0-256476 GCF_041402305.1 Aeromonas sp. S12(2024) | reverse complement strand
GTTGCCGCCGTTGCCGCCGTTGCCGCCGTTGCCGCCGTTGCCGCCGTTGCCGCCGTTGCCGCCGTTGCCGCCGTTGCCGCCGTTGCCGCCGTTGCCGCCGTTGCCGCCGTTGCCGCCGTTACCGCCGTTACCACCGTTACCACCGTTGCTTCCCAGTACGGAGACTGGTTGGTTGTTACTAAGTGTTGAGCAGTCATCCCCTGTTGGGCATGGGGATTGCGCCCACAGCGAAGCACTTTGCAGGCAAGCAAGTAGTATCAGGCTCGAATAAAGTGGGGAAGTTGAGTTCATGATATCGACCTTGTTAGATGAAGAAGCGTTGGCATAAGGATTTCTTAACAAACTCAGACATCCAAGTGGTAGGTAGATTCGTCTGGTTGGGCGGCTGGTAACTGGCGATATATCAGTCCAATTTCGCTGACAACCCAGAGCGAAAGCAGGGCCAGCAGGCTGAGCAGGGGAAGCAGAGAGTGGCTCTGGGTCAGGGCATAGGCCGCAATGGCGGCACCGGTCAAAAGCAGGGTTCGGATCATGAGGTGGCTCCTTGTCGTCATGGGGGTGTTGCGTGGCCACGGACAGAGCGCCTGGGGTCGGGAGTTGTTCCCGGGTGGCACGAAGCGCGCTGAGTATATCGCGTCATGCCGCTGCCGATCCGTGGTGTCATCACACTTTCCATAGTCATGGGTTTCGTATCGAGTTGAGCCCCGCTAGGTGCGGGGCCAGTAATGGTTTGACGGTCAGAAGAAACCGTCGTTGTTATCGTCACTGTCGGCCCAGCCGCTACTCTGGCTATCGTCGTCGAGAAAATTGCTGCCAGCATCGGGAGGTGAATCCCAGCCGTCCCAGCGCACCGGTTCCGCATCGACCGGATTGGCGATGGGCGCTGGCTCTATGATGTCGATGATCTCCTCGGGCCGATTGTTGTGAAACAGTCCGCCGATCATATCGGCCAGCATCACGCCACCGGCCACACCGGCGGCGGTTTGCAGGGCGCCGCCCAAAAAGGAGCTGGTACGGGATGCTGGCTGGGCAGGAGCGGATGCCGGTGGCGGCGTGAAGCGCGGGGGCGGGCTGCTTTCGCTACCAAACAGGCCGGAGAGAAAACTGCCACCACTTGAGGCGCTCTGGCTGGCTTCCAGCTCCTTGACCCGCTCGTTGAGGCGAGTAAGGGCTGCCTGCTGAATTAGCAGCGCCTGGGCCATGTAGTAGGGGGCATCGGGCTGCTGGGCCAGATGTTGGCGGATCAGCTGATCCGCTTGTTGGTCTCGCTTGCTATCCCTGGCTTGCGCTTGCTTGAGGCGGTCGAACAGTCCATCGATCAGACCCTGTTCCTGTTGTTGCATCTCAAATCCTCGCTATGGTGCGCAGACAGTGCGTTCAGCCATCCTAAAACCCGCGGGGCATCAGTGGTATCTGATTAACTCATCAATGACCGAGGGTCTACCCGCGTTCGTCAGCGGTCGGGCTGGTAGTAGTCGAGATACCAGCGGACAAACTCGGCAACCCCCTGCTTGAGGGGCGTGGCGGGGCGCAGGCCGGTGAGGGTGTGCAGCGGTTCGCTGTCGGCCCAGGTGGCGTGCATGTCGCCTGCCTGCATCGGCAGCATCCGCTTGATGGCGGGTTTGCCGATGGCCTCTTCCAGCGCCTCGATAAAATCGAGCAGCCGCACCGGCTGGCCGTTACCGATATTGAGGATGCGGTAGGGGGCTGCGCTCTCGGCCGCGCTCTGCTCGCTGGCGTGCCAATCGGAATTGGGGCGGGGCGGCTGATCGGCGACGGCGAGGATCCCAGCGACGATGTCGTCGATAAAGGTGAAGTCGCGGCTGAGATCGCCGTTGTTATAGACGTCGATAGGCTCTCCCGCGAGGATGGCGCGGGTGAACTTGATGATGGCCATGTCGGGGCGGCCCCAGGGGCCGTAGACGGTAAAGAAGCGCAGCCCTGTGGTGGGCAGGCCATAGAGCGCCGAATAGGCGTGGGCCATCAGCTCGCCGCTCTTTTTGGTCGCAGCGTAGAGGGAGACCGGGTGATCCACCTGCTGCGCGGTGGAGTAGGGCATCTGATCCCCCATGCCATAGACCGAGCTGGAGGAGGCGTAGATGAGGTGCTGAATCCCGTGGTGACGACACCCCTCCAGCACCGTCAGCATGCCGGTGAGGTTGCTGTCGGCATAGGCGAACGGATTGTCGATGGAGTAGCGCACCCCCGCTTGCGCCCCCAGATGGAGCACCCGCTCGAAACCGTGGCTGGCAAACAGGGTCGCCATCGCCTCGCGATCTGCCAGATCAAGCCGCTCGAAGCGAAAATGGGGGAAACTGGCAAGTTGGGCCAGCCGCGCCTCTTTCAGACTCACCTCGTAGTAGTCGTTGAGGTTGTCGATCCCCACCACCTGATGACCTGCGGCGCACAGTTGGCTGGCCACATGAAAACCGATAAAGCCAGCGACGCCGGTGACCAGATACGTCATGGTTGGGGTCCTGTGCAGGTCATGGGGCTCCTTACGGTGAAGGGAAAAGGGGGCTGCGCGCTTTGTAGCAGAGCCGGCGCGTTTGTGCCATGGCAAACCGCCTCTGTCGGCGCGGCATGCTGCATCTTGGTGCAGCGAGTGTCAATGCCAGATGACATGCACCAGATTGGGGCGTTCAGCCTGACTGTTGTGATCCTTTTCACAAAAAATAGACTGGACCCCATAACGAAGCCCTGTGGACAGGGCTCGCAGCCCGCCCGCAACGGCAGGCGACAGACACTCTCTCTTTACTTCGCTTGGATACAGGTTATGGACAACACCTCGATTCGCACTGCTCATCCTATTTATGAGGATGTGCTGGCCCTGCTGACGGCGGCCGGCTTTGTTTCCCTCGGCATCTTTCTGTTTCATCAGGTTGGCCTGCTTACCGGCGGGACTGCCGGGCTGGCGCTGCTGCTGCAAAAGGTGACCGGCATCAGCTTCGGCCTGCTGTTTTTCGGCATCAACCTGCCCTTCTATGCGCTGGCATGGCTGCGGATGGGGCCACGTTTTACCTTCAACACCTTTGTCTCGGTGGCGGCGGTCTCCTACATGACCGATCACCTCAACGGGGTGTTGCAGATCGGCAAGATAGAGCCGCTCTATGCGGCGCTGATCGGCGGTACCCTGATCGGTATGGGGCTGCTCATCATGTTCCGTCACAAGTCGAGTCTGGGGGGCTTCAACATACTGGCGCTCTTTATTCAGGATCGCTTTGGCATCCGGGCGGGCAAGCTGCAGATGGGGCTCGATTGCGCCATTGTTGTTGCCTCGTTTTTCGTGGTGCAGCCCTGGATCCTAGCGCTCTCCATCGTGGCGGCGGTTATCTGTAATCTGGTGTTGACACTCAACCACAAGCCGGGCCGCTACCAGATTGCCTGACAAGCTGCGGCAGTGGCTCGATAAGACAAGCGTGACCCGATAGCACGAGGCGGCCTGATGGCCGCCTCGTCTGTTTCTACCCTGGGGTTTGTTCGCTGCGCCTAGCTTGCCTGCTCCAGCCTGCTGTCACCGCTCATGGCGTTGCTACTGATGGCGCTGCCGCTGATAGCGTGACCACTGACGGCGAGCGGGGTGTGGCAGGCCACCTGATGATGGGCCTCATCACACGCCTCAAGCTTGGGCGCCTTGCTTTTGCACAGCTCGGTCGCATGTGGACAGCGCTGGTGGAAGTGGCAGCCGCTTGGCGGCGAGATGGGGGAGGGCACATCGCCGGTCAGCAGAATGCGCTGGCTGCGCCTGCGCGGGTCCGGTACCGGAATGGCAGAGATCAGCGCCTGGGTGTAAGGGTGGCGCGGCGCCAGATAGAGCGACTGGGCATCCGCCAGTTCGACGATCCGTCCCAGATACATCACCGCGATGCGATCCGAGATGTGTTTGACCACCGACAGATCGTGGGCGATGAAGATGATGGAGAGGTTCATCTCCCGCTGCAGGCTGAGCAGCAGGTTGACGATCTGCGACTGCACCGAGACATCGAGGGCCGAGACCGCCTCGTCGCACACCAGCAGCTTGGGCTTGAGGGCGATGGCGCGGGCGATGCCGATCCGCTGGCGCTGACCGCCGGAAAACTCGTGGGGGTAGCGATCCACCGCACTGCCCGGCAGGCCCACTTTTGCCAGCAACTCCTGCACCCAGCCGCGGCGCTGCTCAGTGTTGCCTTTACCGTGGATGATAAAGGGCTCCTCCAAAATTTGGCCCACAGTGTGGCGGCTGTTGAGGGATTCTGCTGGGTCCTGAAACACCATCTGCATCTCCTGACGCAGGGAGCGCATCTCCTTCGGGCTAAGGGCGGTGATGTCGCGCCCCTCGAAGGTGATGGTGCCTGCGGTCGGCTCGAACAGCTTGAGCAGGCTGCGCCCGAGGGTGGACTTGCCGCAGCCCGACTCACCCACCAGCCCCAGCGTCTCTCCCTGTTTCAGGTCGAAGCTGATGCCATCCACCGCGTGAACCGTATATTGCTTGCGCAGGAACCCGCCTCCCAGCCGGAAGTGCTGTTTCAGATCCCTGACCGATAACAGAGTGCTCATACGGTCAACTCCTTCCAGTAGTGACAGGCGACATGTGTTGAATGAGGGGGATTGAGCCGCGCCATGGGCAATGCTGCCTGCTTACCCCGGAATAGCGGTCGCACATTTATGACCCATGCAAGCGCGTTCATACGGTCAACTCCTTCCAGTAGTGACAGGCGACATGGTGGCGCGGATTGAGTTGCTCCACCGCCGGAATGGCGCTGATGCAGAGATCGGTTGCATGGGGGCAGCGGTTGAAGAAGCGGCAGCCAGCGGGCATCTCGTGCAGGGCTGGCACCTGTCCCTTGATGGTCTTGAGCAGGCTCTTGGGCTCATCCTCGAGCCGCGGGATTGAGCTCATCAAGCCGTGGGTATAGGGGTGACGGGGGTGGTCAAACAGTTCGAACACGTCGGCCTGCTCCACCGCGCGGCCGGCGTACATCACCACCACTTCGTCACACAGCTCTGCAACCACCCCCAGATCGTGGGTAATAAAGATGATGGCCATCCCGGTCTGGGCCTGCAGCTCTTTCATCAGTTCGAGGATCTGGGCCTGAATGGTGACATCCAGTGCCGTGGTCGGCTCGTCACAGATAAGCAGGTCCGGCTCGCATGAGAGCGCCATGGCGATCATCACCCGTTGGCGCATACCGCCGGAGAGGTTGTGGGGATAGACCGCAAAGCGCTGGGCCGGTTCCGGGATCCCCACCTTCTGCAGCATGGCGATGGCCGCGGCTTTGCGCTGGGCCTTGTCGTACTCGGGGCGATGAAGGCGAAACACCTCCATCAGCTGCTCACCGACCGTCTGCACCGGGTTGAGGGCCGTCATCGGCTCCTGAAAGATCATAGAGATGCGGTTGCCGCGCACCTTGTACATCTGATCCGGCGCAAGCGACAGCAGCTCCTCCCCCTGAAAGCGGATAGAACCGGCTACCACCTGACCGTGGGGCTTGGGCAGCAGCCCCATGATGGCGAGTGAAGTGACACTCTTGCCACAGCCAGACTCGCCGACGATCCCCAGCGTCTGGCCCGGTGCCACCTTGAAGCTGACCCCGTCGAGCACCTTGATCTTGCCGTCATCGACGGCGAACTCCACCTCGAGATTGCTTACCTCAAGAATCGAGGCTTGGTGCTGGCCGTGATCAGCGGCGAACTCCCCCCCGTTATCCGGTACGTCAAGAATGGGGGCCTGGGTGTTGGGCATAACGGCTGCTCCCTTCGCAATGGCCTGAATATCAATGACGTGCATAGGTCTTGTCGAGCAGGTTGATGGGCGCCAGCGCCTCCCCTGCCTCCTTGGCGTTGCGGGTCTCTTCCTTCACCTTGGGATCGAGCCAGAGCAAACCGCCACTACTGTGAGGATAACCGTCCATCGGCCAGTAGAGCAGATCCGGCGTGTTCTTGGTGGCAGGCACTTCCGGCAGCATCACATAACGCCAGCTGCTGGCCCGCACATAGTTGAGCTGCACCCCGGGCACGAAGATGGCGAGGTCATAGATGCGCTGCTGGATCTGCTGGGAGAGCTTGGCCCGCTTGGCCATGTCGAATTCGACGTTGTAGACATCGATCAGCGCGTCCAGCTCCTTGTCAGCCACGTTGAACAGGTTGTTGGTCTGCGGCTTGTTGGCGTTGGCGGAGTGGAAAAACTCCCAATATTGCGGATAGAGACCGCCGCCGCCCCAACCGAGCCAGGCCGCTTCGTGTTTCTTCTCCAGCATCACCTTGAAACCGGTGGCGCCATCCACCAGATTGAGCTCCAGATCCAGACCCGCCTTCTTGGCCTCCTCTTTCAGCACGGTCAGGCGCTTGGAGTGCTCCTGACTGGTGTAGGTGAGTGCCAGCGTCAGCCGCTCCCCCTTCTCATTGTGCAGGATGCCGTCCGGCCCCGGCTTGTTGTAGCCGCCCTTGGCAAAGTACTCCCGCGCCTTGCCGATGTCATAAGCCCGCTGTGGCAGCGTGATGTCAGTGAACTCGCCAAAGCCCGAGTCAAAGGTGGTGGCTCTGTCATAGTCGCCGCGCAGCACGGTCTCGATCATCTTGTCGATGTTGAAGGCGTGCTGGATGCCGAGGCGCACGTTCACATCCGCCAGCTTGGGGTTGGCCACATTGAGGTGCACACCCTGACCGCCCTGTTTGGTATCGGTCATGGCCATTACCTTCTGCACGTAGCCTTTTTTGTACTCCGGGGTGACCGCTTTTTCATGCCACCAGTTGGGCAGGATCATCTCGAAGGTATCGATCTCCCCTTTCAGGAAGTGGCGGAAGGCGATGTTGTGGTCGCGGATCACCTGCACCTTGATGGTGTCGATGTTGAATCTGTGCTGGTTATAGCGATCGTCTTTTGCCCACCAATCCTTCTGCTTGCTGAAGGTAACCGACTTGCCCTTCTTGACGTCGCTGATCACGTAGGGACCTGTGGTGGGCACCACGGCCCAGTTGTACTGCTTCACCCAGTTGGGGGTCAGCTTGTAGTAGTGCTTGGGCTGGGGCCACAGCTCGGTGGTGTTGAGCAGGTCCATCTTGGCCTTGCGGTTGCCCGCTTTGACCATAATGGTGTGATCATCGATCTTCTCTACCGCTACCACTTCAGTGGTGTAGTAGTTGTTGAACCAGGGCCCCTTGATGTGTTTGGAGCGCATCATCTCGTAGCCGAAGGTGTAGTCATCGGCATTGACCGGCTTGCCATCCGACCATTTGGCGCGGGGATCCAGCTTGAAGTAGACGGTCTGGCTGTCTGGCGCGATGGCCCAGTGGGTCGCGAGCGAGGGGATGGGGTTGCCGGTATTGGGGTGAAAGCTGATGAGTCGCAACTGGTTATCGAGAATAAAGGAACGGAACGATCCGTTGGAGTCAGGCCCTACGGTGCGGAACGTCAGCGGAAAGCTCTCCACAAACATATTGAGGTTGCCACCCGGCAGCGCCTTGGGGGAGGCGAACACAGGATCCGTGTCGTTGGTCTCCCATTTGAGATCCGCGGGCAGGCTGGCCGCCCAGACCCAGGATCCGTTTACCAGCACAAAGAGAGCACCTATCCATTTGATTTTATTTTTCATGTTTGACTTCCAGGTCTGGCCCCTGCACTGGGGGTCTTGATTGATAACGGGATTATCCCTTGCTCCCGGGACCGCCGATGGCGGCGGCCCGTCCTTCATTAATCACTGTTCGTTACCCGACGCCTGCCGATGCGCTGGCATCGGCTGGCTTATTGGTAACGGGTAAATTTACGTGGATCGAACGCCTCGCGGATCGCCTCACCGATAAAGGAGACCATGATCAGCACCAGACTCACCGCTGCCACCACCGAGCTGACGATCCAGATGGCATCCAGATTGTTGATGCCCTGGGAGAGCAACTCCCCCCAGCTCGGGGTCGGCGGTGCCAGCCCGAAGCCCAGATAGTCGAGTGCCGTCAGGGTGGAGATATTGCCCACCACGGCGAACGGCGCCAGGGTGACGATCATCATCAGGGTGTTGGGCAGGATGTGGTTGAAGATGATCCGCCCGGTGGTTGCCCCTTGTGCCCGCGCCGCCATCACATAGTCCCGCGCCCGCTCCTTGTAGGTGAGGGTGCGCATATACCAGGTGATCCCCATCCAGCCGAACAGCACGTTGATGGCAACAAACAGGCCGAAGTTGGGCTTGGCCAGCGACACCAGGATCATGATGACGTAGAGAAACGGCACCTGGGACCAGATCTCGATAAAGCGTTGCAGGATGAGGTCGAAGCGGCCGCCGAGAAAGCCCATCAGACAGCCGATGGTTACCCCGATGGCGTAACTGGCCGCCAGCGCGATAAAGGCAAAGCCGATGGCGATGCGAAAGCCGTAAACCAGCCGCGCCAGTACGTCGCGGCCGCTGGTGTCGGTACCGAGGAAGTGGCGCTCGGCCGCGCTGGGGGCGTAGGGCGGGTAGGCATCCTCCTTGAAATCCTGCTCGTAGGGATTCCAGGGCACCGGCGGCAGCAGCACCCAGTCGCCCTGGCCCTCTGCGGCAAATTTGGCCTTGAGCTGGCGGTAGTTGGTTTCGTACTCGTAATCGAGCCCGAACTGCTGGCCGGGGATCACATCGCCATAGGTGGGGAAGTGCAGCTGGCCCTGATAGCTCACCATCAGTGCCCGACTGTTGACCAGCAGCTCCGCCAGCAGGGAGAGCAGCACCAAGGTGGTGAAGATGATGAAGGAGTAGTAACCGCGCTTGATCGACTTGAAGCGCTTGAGTTTTTTCAAGGTAACCGGATTGAGCTTCATGGTCAGTCTCCAAACCGCACGCGCGGATCAACAAGGGCAACACAGATATCGGAGACGATATTGCCAATCAGCATCAGCATGGAGGTGATGGCCAGAATGCCCATGACGGTGGGGTAATCCCGCTCGACGATAGCCTCGTAACCGAGCAGGCCGATGCCGTCGATGTTGAAGATGGTCTCGATGAGGAAGGAGCCGCCAAAGAAAACGGTGAGCACAGACCCCAGGTGACTGGCGATGGGGATCAGGCTGTTGCGCATGGCGTGGTCGGTGACCGCCTTGCGAAATGGCAGTCCCTTGGCCACGGCGGTACGCACATAATCGGCCGACAGGTTCTCCATCAGGCTGTTTTTCATGGTCATGGTGAGGATGGCGAAATCGCCGATGGCGTAGGCGATAAGCGGCAGCAGGGCGTGGGCAAAGACAGTGCGGATCTGATCCCAGCTGCTCTCCATGTACTCAAAGTCATCCCCCGGAAAACCGCCCATCGGCAGCCACTCCAGATGGAAGGCGAAGACAGTGATGAGGAAGATCCCCACCACGTAGGCGGGCAGGGCATAGGCCATGTAGATAAGCATGGAGCTCAACGAGTCGAAGCGGCTGTTGTGCCTGAGCGCCTTCGCCACCCCCAGCGGAATGGAGACCGCATAGCTCAGCAGAAAGGTTGCCAGCCCGAAGAAGGCGGTGACCGGGAGCCGCTCCTTGATGAGATCCCACACCGGCTCGTAGTAGCGGGTTGATTCGCCCAGATCCAGCACCGCCAGCTTCTGCAGCCACTCCCAATAGGCGACCAGCATGGGCTTGTCGAGGCCATAGAAGGCCTTGAGCTCCTCGATCTGTTCATCGGAGAGGGCCTGCGCCCCCTTGCTGCCACTGGAGCGGCCAGATTCATTCTGGGAAACCTGGGCTTGCAGCAGCATGCGTTCGACCGGACCGCCCGGCACGAAACGGGTGATGGTGAAGACGAGCAGGGTGATACCGAGAAACGTCGGAATGATCAAAAGCATCCGGCGTAGGAAATACGACAGCATGGTGGAACCTCGTCCTTGTTGTTCTTTTTTGCGGCCAGTCAAATCCGGTGACGGGCCTGTCCTTCCTGGCATTACGCGCTGGATTGGTTGCCAAACAGCAGACAATCCGCTTGGCCACTGTAAAAGCTCTGCAACAAAAATCAAGTACAAGGAAATGGAAAACTGGGACAAATGACCCGCTGAGACCAAAAGCACCGAAAAATGACGTTTTTTATCTGAAAAGTGAAAATCAAAACAAAACGCTACTGCTCAACATTATTTTAAAAAATATAAACAGCTGTTTGTTTGAGTTTTAAATGTTTTTAAGTTGTTGATTTACAATGTTTTTGTTTGGGTGGTGAAATTGAAGGAAAACGATATCATCTCGACGATTTTATCTGTTATCCCTATGAGAACGGTCAGGTGCAACCCTCATGAAGTTAGTGTTTTATTCTTATTAATGCCAATAAATCAAAATAAGATATAAACGGACAGCACGTTAACTAATAAGTTCATCAAATTTTAATTCAGCGCCATTTACGCCATTTAACAATGCTTTTACATTGTACAGATTGTTTTTGGCAGAATTATTCACTAATTATGCCGGTCAAAATTAATACACACCGCTTATTCTGCGCCTGACCTCGCCATACCCCTGCTCCATTGACGTCGCTAGTCAAAGATTGATAAGCCTTACACATCGCTCCAAAGAGGGCGGTATCAGGAAGCAAACAATAAACAACCAGGAAGGATATAAGCGATGCTTAGGAAGAGCAGAATCTCTGCTGCGATTGCGTTCGCCTTGGCGAGCCTTGCGGCGGCCCCATCCGTATCTGCCGAAGAAGGGCAGAACGTCGAAAAACTGCAGAAAATCAAAGTCACTGGCTCCCGTATCTCCCGTGTTGATGTTGAGGGGGCGACTCCGGTTGTCTCTGTCAGCAAAGCCCAAATTGAACAGTCTGGTCAGCAGACTGTGGCGGATTATCTGAAACAGGCCTCCTATAACTCCTTTGGTGGTTTCTCCCCATCCTCCGGTAGTTCCGCCCAATCACAAGCCACAGTAGGGCTGCGTGGCCTTGGTGAAGATCGCACACTGGTGCTGCTCAATGGCAAGCGTATCGCCGGTTCTCCCTCCATGGGGGGCACCGCCATCAACCTCAACACCATCCCCATGGCTGCCGTTGAGAGGGTGGAAGTGAACCTGGACGGTGGCTCTGCCCTGTATGGTTCTGATGCCATCGGTGGCGTTATCAACGTGATCCTCAAAGAGGGTTTTGAAGGTTTGTCATTCCAGGGGCGCGTCGGTTCACCGACCGAGGAAGGTGGTGACGAACAGAGTGGTTCCATCGTCAGCGGTATTTCGGGTGAGAAAGGTTCCCTGATGATGGTCTACGAGCATGATGTCAAAGACGAAATCTATTACAAGGATCGTGACTATCTGGCCAAGCAGGGGGCTGAGTCTCCTAGCCTCTATGGTCGCAATATCAAGGGAGTAGACGCGGCAACTGGCAAGACCGTAACCCGTACTCTGAATGGGGTCGACTGTGAAAGCACCGGCGCCGGTTTTGTCACCAAGGGTACGGCTTGCCGCTTCGACTTTGCTCAAGTCGCAGCCAAGACCGCCTCGCGTACTCGCGACACCGTCTATGTCAACGGCCGCTACCATATCAACGACAATGTGGATTTCGTGCCACAGATGATAGGTTCCCGGGTCACCAGTTTTGGTCGTTTCGCCCCTGCTGCCGGTGCCTTCACCGTGGATGGCTCCACCCCTGAAAGCGCTGCAGTCCTGTCTGCCAACAACTTCAGCACCGCCAAGGCTGCGACGGTTTACTACCGCTTCAACAACGTCGGTCCCCGTGACAATGAAGTGACCGACTTGACCGGTACCCTGAACCTGGGTTTTGAAGGGGTGGTTCCGACCGAGGCGGTTGGCGATCTGGAGTGGAACGCTGGTTACATGTACTCCAAGACAGATAACCAGAGTATTGGTAATGGCTATGTATTGGAGCCGGCGGTTCAGACTCAGGTAAACAGTGGAAACTTCGTCAACGGCAGCTTCTCCGCTGATGCCACCAAGGATCTCTCTTATACCACCAGCCGCAACTCCAAGATGGATTTCTTCCAGTGGTATGGCGGTCTGGGTTGGGAGATGGGCGAACTGCCTGCTGGCCCGGTCAGCTGGTATCTGGGGGCCGAGTATAACGATTGGGTTTACTCCGACACCTACGACAGCCAGTCCGAAGCGGGTAACGTACTGGGTTCATCCGGCAACTCCGGTAGCGGTGTGCGCGATGTGTTTGCCACCTACATCGAGAGCCTGATCCCCATCACCGAGCAGATCGAGCTGAACCTGGCGGGTCGTTACGACAAGTACAGCGACTTTGGCAGCGCCTTCTCGCCCAAAGCGAGTCTGCGTTATCAGCCGCTCGACCAGCTGATGTTCCGTACCTCCTGGTCCCAGTCTTTCCGCGCGCCGGGTCTGAATGATCTCTATGCGGCGGATGCCCAGTCAGCGGACTTTGCCAAGGACTATGTCTACTGCCAGGCCAATGGTATTGCCAACTGTTCCGAAGAGCAGTACGAGACAACACGTCAATCCAACAAGAACCTGAAGGAAGAGACCGCCAATACCTTCACTATCGGGGCGGCCTACAATCCGCTGGACAATCTGAACCTGTCGCTCGATTACTACTACATCAAGATTGATGACGTGATCCAGCTGGCTACCACCCAGACCCAGTTCTATCAGGAGCTCAATACCGGCAGCAACCCGAACGTCATTCGTGACGCCAATGGCGATGTCGAGAAGGTCTATGCCGGCATGGTCAACCTGGGGCAACTCAAGACCAGTGGTATCGACTTCAAGGCGGACTACAAGTACGACTTCAACTCCTTCACCCTGCGTTACGACTTTGGCAGCAGCTACATCCTGAAATATGAGGAAGGTCTGTTTGCTGGTGGCCCAATGGTTGACAAGAAGGGCTGGAATGGCAAACCCGACTTCCGTTTCAACTCCGGGATCGGTGCCAACTTCCCGCAGCTTTGGAATCTGGATACCTACCTGAGCACCAACTATATCGACTCCCAGAGCCAGGACTATGTGGATGACAAGGAAGAGGGGCATATCGCTTCCAACACCATCTGGAACCTGAATGTCGCGGTCGATACCAGCTGGAATGCCAAGATCCAGACCGGCGTGAAGAACATGTTCAACCGCGGACCTTCCCTGTCAAATGATGGTTACACCTACGATGAATACCTCTACAGCATTGACGGACGGGTCTACTACATCGACTACACCCAGAAGTTCTAATCAACCCCGTTGATATACAACCTCAGCCGGCCCGGTCGGGTCGGCTGTGCCCAACGTCCAAGGAAGTTACGGAGATAGGGTAATCCTATGAAGACAAGGACCATTACAATGAAGAAAGCGCTCCTTGGCAGCCTGGTTTCGGCCGCCTTGTTGACCAGCTTCAATCTGAGTGCCGCCACTGCCGGTCAGGCCGTGGACGCTCAAGCCGCCACCGACAACGCATCAAAAGTTTCCCAGCAGAAGATCGACAGCTATGCCGAATCTGCCGAATCCGCATTGGCCCAGTACAAGGCCGCCCTGCGTCAGGTCGACAGTCTGCGCACCTACAACGAGCAGGTGAGCAAGATGGTCGAGTCCCAGAGTGCCGAGCTGGCGTCGATGCAAAAGCAGATCGCCCAGATCGACCAGACCAGCACCGAAGTGGTGCCGCTGATGCTCAAGATGATCGACTCCCTCGAGCAGTTTGTGTCACTGGATCTGCCGTTCCAGAAGGTCGAGCGCGAGGACCGCGTGGCGGCCCTGACCGACCTGATGAACCGGGCCGATGTCACCATCTCCGAGAAGTACCGCAAGATCCTGGAGGCTTACCAGATCGAGGAGGGCTTCAGCCGCACCATCGAGGCCTACAAGGCGAGCCTGGACAAGGATGGCAGCGAGAAGACCTACGAGTTCCTGCGTGTTGGCCGCATCGCGTTGCTTTACCAGTCTCCGGATGGTCAGGAGACCGGCATGTGGAACAAGAAGACTCGTCAGTGGGAAGCCTTGCCCCAGGAGTATCGCAGTGCGGTTGAACAGGGCCTTCGCATCGCCAAGAAGCAGGCGCCTCCCGCGCTGATCAAGCTGCCGGTTCAAACTGCGGAGAAAGCATCATGAAAGGAATCAAACTTGCTATTGCCTCCCTGATTGCGGGAGCAACCCTGGTCACCCTGCCGGTGACCGCCGCCGAAAAACCGGTGGATCTCAATGCGCTGCTGAATCAGGTCAAGGCCTCCAGCCTGAGCGAATCCCAACTCAACAAGGAGCGGGAAGCCCGCTTCCTGGCTGACAAGAACGAGCAGGGGGCGCTGCTGGCCAAGGCCAAGGCCGAGCTGGCTGCCGAAACCGCCAAGGGCGAGCAACTCAAGGCGACCTTTGATGCCAACGACAAGCAGCTGACCGAGCTGACTGAAACCCTGCGCCAGCGTTCCGGCAACATGGGCGAGATGTTCGGGGTGCTGCGTCAGTTTGCCGGGGAGTTCAAGGGGATCTTCAACGCCTCCGCTCGTCGGGTCGAGCATCCGGAGCAATCCGCCCTGTTGACCCGTCTGGCCGAGAGTAAAGAGCTCCCCTCCAGCGACGATCTGGAAGCGTTCTGGACCACCACCCTCAGTCGCATGGTGGACGGTGGCAAGGTGAGCCAGATCCCGGCGACCGTGGTCTATGGCGAAGGCAACCAGGCCGAGAAGACTGTCACCCAGATCGGCGAGTTCAACACTGTCTCCGAAGGCAAGTACCTCACCTTCGTGCCGGAGACCGGTAAATTCGAGCAGCTCTCCCGTCAACCGGAGAAGAGTGTGCTGGCTCCCATCGCCGAGTTTGAACAGGGCGGTGACGGGGTCAAGCCCATCTTTATCGACCCGTCTCGCGGCGTGATCCTCTCCCTGTTGGTGCAGTCACCGACCCTCAAGGAGCGTATCGATCAGGGTGGTTCCGTGGGTTATGTGATCCTGGCATTGGGGGTCATCGGTACCCTGCTGGCCATCTTCTGCGGTATCCGCCTGTCGCTGATCGGTTCGTCCATGCGCAAGCAGCTGAAATCCGATCAGATCATCAAGGGCAACCCCATTGGTGACATGCTGGGGGCCTACCAGAACCATCGTGGTGACAACATCGAGGATCTGGAGTCCAAGCTCGACGAGATCATTCTGCGCAACGTGCCCAAGTTCGAGAAGGGCATCAGCCTCATCAAGCTGATCGCCTCCGTCGCGCCGCTGCTGGGCCTGCTCGGTACCGTAGTGGGGATGATTGCCACCTTCCAGGCCATCACATTGTTTGGTACCGGCGATCCCAAGCTGATGGCGGGCGGTATCTCCGAGGCGCTGGTGACCACCATGCAGGGTCTGGTCGTCGCGGTGCCCATGCTGTTCCTCTACACCATTGTGCAGACCCAGAGCCGTCGTCTGATCCAGGTGCTGGAAGAGCAGAGCGCCGGTTTCGTCGCCCGTTATCAGGAACGTCTGCACGCCTCCAAAGCCGCAGCGTAAGGAGTCACCCATGTGGTTCTGGTTGATTGAAGAAGTCGAGTCGGTCCGCCGGTTTTTGGGATTGGGGGGCGATGTACTGGTCGCCCTGTTCTTCCTGACCCTGATGATGTGGGCCCTGTTGCTGGAGCGCTGGTTCTACTTCATGGCGGTTTACCCCAAGCAGGTGAAGCAGACCAAGGCCACCTGGTTGGCTCGCACCGATCATCTCTCCTGGTCTGCCAAGCAGATCCGGCGCGAGCTGGTCTCACGGGTTGCCATGGCGGTGGACAAGGGGATGCCGGTCATCAAGGTGCTGATCGCTCTCTGCCCGTTGATGGGGCTGCTCGGCACCGTGGTGGGGATGGTGCAGGTGTTTGACACCCTGGCCATCACCGGTACCGGTTCGCCGCGGGCGATGGCATCGGGGATCTCCAAGGCAACAGTACCGACCATGGCGGGCATGATCGCCGCCCTTTCCGGCCTGTTTTTTGTCAACCAGCTCGATCACAAGGCCAAACTGGCGGTGCAAAAGCTGGAAGACAACCTGAAACACGGTTGATGCAGGATGCATACCCCCGGCGAGGCATGGCCTGCCGGTGGCACAGAACAAGCAAGGAGTTTCTGCTATGAGAAAACGTTACAGCGACAGCGGTGCTGACGAGGCGGCTATCGATTTGACCCCCATGCTGGACATAGTGTTCATCATGCTGATCTTCTTCATCGTCACCACCTCCTTCGTCAAGGAGTCCGGTGTCGAGATCAACCGTCCCAGTGCCAGCACGGCCGAGACGGTGAAGAAGGGCAATATCATGGTCGCGGTGCGCGAAAACGGTCAGGTCTGGGTCGACAAGCGGGTGGTCGAGGTGGGGGCGGTACGCGCCAACATCGAGCGGCTGCGGGCCGAAAACCCGGAGAGTGCCGTGGTGATCCAGGCCGATAACGAATCCCGTTCCGGTCTGGTGGTGCAGGTCATGGATCAGATCCGCATGGCCGGTGTCCAGAACATCTCCATCGCGGCAGACAAGAGCAGCTGATGCCGGAGAGAGACCTATGAGATACCTGATATCGTTGGCGGTCTCCTGTGTGGTGGTGTTCTTTCTGTTTCTGGGAATGAACAAGCTGATCACACCGGATCACCGGGAGCTGGTGGAGAAGGATGACGTCACCATGACCGATTTCATCCGCCTCAAGCCCCAGGAGACCCTGCAAGAGAAACAGCGGGAGCTGCCCAAACCGCCGCCGCCCAAGCGTCCGCCGCCGCCTCCCGAGATGGAAGTGGCTAGCACGGATCGGCCGAAGATGGAGAGCGCGCCGATGGACATGCCCAAGCTCGACATCCCGGTCAACATCGGTGGTGGCAACGCGCTGGGTGCCTACAGTACCGGCGGTGGTGGTGGCGGAGTCGGTGGCAACAACGGCGCCATTCCGCTGGCAACCTTCGAGCCCATGATGCCCCGCAAGGCGGCACTGGCGGGGCTGGCCTCCGGCAAGGTGCTGGTGGAGTTCACCGTCACCGAGCGCGGTACCGTCAGCAACGTGCGGATCGTCAAGGAAGAGCCGCGCAGTTATGACCTCGGCAAAGAGGCGCGCAAAACCATCGCCAAGTGGACGTTCAAACCGGCCATGGTGGATGGCAAGCCGCAGGCGAGCCGTATGCAGCAAGAGATCGAGTTTGCGGTCAACTAAGGAAGGTGGCGATGAACAAGTTACACAAGATGATCCTCGCCCCGGTCGCCATGGCGGTGCTGCTCAGCACCGCCAGTTGGGCCGCCGAGCAGCCGGCCCTGTCGGATCGGGCCTATCGGGCGGTCAACAAGGCGCAGGAGCTGATCACCGAGAAGAAATACGGCGAGGCCAATGCCAAGCTGCAAGACGCGCTCTCCGGCGCGGGCGAGCGGGTCTACGACAAGGGGGTCATATTGCAGACCCTCGGTTTCGTAGCCGCTCAGCAGGAGAAATACGGTCAGGCGACCAAGTACTTTGCCGATGCCATCGCGACAGGCGGCCTGCCGCCACCGGTGGCCCAGCAGGTGCGCTACAACCTGGCCCAGCTCTATATGGCTGAGGGCAATTATCAGGGGTCGATCAAGACCATGAAGGAGTGGTTTGCCAACCAGGGCAAGGATGACAAGCCCAACTCCCATGCCTATATCACGCTGGCCAACGCACACGTGCAGCTCAAGCAGTACCGTGACGCGATCCCAGCAGTGGATCAGGCGATCAAGCTGTCGGCAGGTAAAGCGCCGGAGTCCTGGTATCTGCTGAAGATGGGCGCTCACTACGAGCTGAAACAGTACAAACCGGCGACCGAGGTGCTGACCTCTCTGGTCAACATGTTCCCGGAGAAGAAGAAGTACTGGACCCAGCTGTCGGCCATGCATATGCAGGCAGGCAACGATGCCAAGGCGCTGGCTGCGCTGGAGTCGGCCTATAACCTCGGCATGTTGACCGAGGCTGCCGAGCTGCAGCGCCTCGCCAACTACCTCGCCTTCACCGGCATTCCCCATCGCGCCGCACGGGTGATGGAGAAGGGGATGAAGGATGGGGCGATTGAGCAGAGCGCCAGCAACTACAAGACCCTGGCCAACTACTGGCATCAGGCCAAGGAGCTGGATCCGGCCATCGACACCCTGGCCAAGTCCTACCAGCTGGCCCCGAGCGCCGAATTGCAGCTGAAAATGGCGCGCATGATGATCCAGAGCAAACGCTATCAGGATCTGGTGGCGCTGGCCGCCAAACCGGCAACCAATGCCAATGGTGAACAGCGGGCGGATCTCAAGTTCCTGACCGGGGTCGCCTATTTTGAGCAACAAAAGCCGAAGGAGGCCCTCAACGCCTTCACCCAGGCTGCTCAGAATGGCAACGTCAGCGGTCGGGCATCTCCGTGGATCAGCTTCCTCAAAGAGCAGAGCGGTGCAGGGGAGGCAGCCGTCCAGTAATTCCAATGACAACTACCTGTAGTCCCTTTTATGGTTGCCTGGTGGCTCCATTAACCGCTCTTCGGAGCGGTTTTTTTATGGTGGCTGCCAGCACCGGCGGGTGGCCGATGCGCGGTTTTATCCCTCTTCATGCCAATACAGAGCCTCCATCGACATTGGTCTATCTCTCCCGGTGTGACAAACGTTTCAGCTAGGGCTGCAACCGTGAAGCAAGGTGGCGCTGCGTTGTGGTTGATGGGGGCTCGGGTGGCTTGCTGACAGGCGGGCCGTGCCATTCATCTTTCTCTTTGCTGCGACTTGCCTGTGTGGCTTTTGCCCTGTTGATAAGCGTCACACCGAAAACGGCTACTTTTAACAAGAAAAGCAACATATGGAAGTTGAAATTTTGGCCGACTCAGGAAAGAATGCGCGCTCGGTTATTGGCGTCGTGGGGCAGGTTGACCCGCCACCGGCAGACCGAGGATGAGACGGCCCCCGGCCCATTTGGTACAGGAAACCACACAGGAATTTTATGAATCCCCTTCGCACTGCCGCTTCGGCCCTTTTATGCACATTTGCGCTGGTCAGCCAGCAGGCTGCCGCCGTCGAGTACCGTCTGCCTGCGGCCAACAGCCGCCTGATCGGTGAAAACCAGGAATACGTGGTGCCTGCGGACAACCGTCCGCTGGAGCAGATCGCTGCTGACTTCCAGCTGGGTCTGACCAACATCATGGAAGCCAACCCGGGCGTTGATCCCTATCTGCCGAAAGCGGGTAGCACCCTGATCATCCCCCACCAGCTGATCCTGCCCAACGCGCCCCGCGAAGGGATCGTCATCAACGTTGCCGAGATGCGTCTCTACTACTACCCGAAAGGGAAGAACGTGGTGGAAGTGCTGCCCATCGGCATCGGTCAGCTGGGGGTAAACACCCCGGAGAACTGGATCACCAAGGTAGAGCGCAAACGCGCCAACCCGACCTGGACCCCGACCGAGAACATCCGTCGCCGCTATGCTGCCCAGGGCAAGACTCTGCCGGCAGTATGGCCAGCCGGTCCGGATAACCCCATGGGTCTGCACGCCCTCTACATTGGCAACCTCTATGCCATCCACGGCACCAATGCCACTTTCGGTATCGGTCTGCGGGTGAGCAGCGGCTGCGTGCGTCTGCGCGCTGACGACATCAAGTATCTGTTCGACAACGTGCCGGTCGGCACCCGCGTCCAGTTCGTCAACCAGCCGGTCAAGACCACGGTCGAGCCGGATGGCGGTCGCTACATGGAAGTACACGAGCCGCTGTCGCGCACCGAGGAGGAGTTCAACTCCACCGCCTCCGTGCCGCTCCCGATGACACCGGCCATCACCCGCTTCATCGCTCACGCCGAGTCTGACTCCAACGTGGTCAAGCAGGTGCTGGAACAGCGTACCGGTATGCCGACCCGTCTCAATCCCTGATTGAGCAAGTTGGCGGTGCCGCGCGCACTGGCTGAATAAAGAAAACGGCGACCAGATGGTCGCCGTTTTTTATGGGTGAGTCACCGCTTGCTCACTGCACGCAGACCGGGCAGAAGGCGTAGGTGCCTTGCGGATCGTTGAAGCGGGTGAGCGGGTCGAGACTGCGGTTCACTTCCACCAATGCCTTGCCAAATCCAGCCGGCAGCCAGCTTTGCAACTGGGGGGCCAGCACTTGGGCACTGCTGTCAAACAGCTGGCGCAGGAACTTGTCCTTGGTGGACTCCTCCTGCTCGATGGGGGTCACCTGCCACTCCTTGAGGTTGGCCAGTTCGGCGGCGGCCTTGATGGCGTCATCCAGATTGCCGAACTTGTCCACCAGCCCCAGGGCCTTGGCATCTTCGCCGGTCCAGACCCGACCTTCGGCCGCTTTCTCTGCCTCTTCCGGGCTCAGACCACGGCCCTTGCTGACCAGACCGATGAAGCGCTGGTAGGTATCTTCCACGCTCAGCTGGATTGCCTGACCGACGTGATCCGGCAGGGCGCGGGTCGGGCCTACGCCGACGTAATCTGTGGTGCCGACCCCGTCGGTATGCACGCCGAACTGGGCCAACGCCTTGTCGATGGTGGCAAACATGCCGAACACCCCGATGGAACCGGTGAGTGTGGTCGGGGAGGCGAAGATCTTGTCCGCATCGGCGGAGATCCAGTAGCCACCGGAGGCGGCGTAGCTGCCCATGGATACCACCACCGGCTTGCCCGCCTGTTTCAGGGCCAGCAGCTCGGCGCGGATCTGCTCGGCGGCGAAGGCGCTGCCGCCCGGGCTGTCGATCCGCAGGACCACGGCTTTGACCTTGTCATCGCGGCGAGCATCGGCCAGCAGATCGGAGAGGCTGTCGCCGCCGATGGTTCCGGCAGGCTGCACGCCATCCATGATGGCGCCGCTGGCGACCACCAGACCCACCTCATCCTTGCCGCTCTGGGGATATTGTTCCGGAATGGCAGCCAGATACTCTTTCAGGCCGACCCCTTTCCAGCCGTGGTCGTCCGCTTCACCCACCTCTTTAATGACCGCCTGGGTCATCTCGTCGCGGGTGGCCAGCTGATCCACCAGCCCGTTGTCGAGGGCGTAGTTGGCGGCATTGCCACCGGCTTTGCGCAGCAGCTCGAGGAAGCGATCCTTGCCCGGCGCGACCGCATCGGGTTCGATCTCCCGCTGCTCGGCTACGTCAGCCACATAGGATTGCCACAGCTGATCCAGCCAGCGCTGGTTCGCTTCTTTGCTCTCGGGGGACATCTCGTCGCGGGTATAGGGTTCGACGAAGGATTTGTAGGTGCCGACCTTGAACACGTGCGGGGTGATATTGAGCTTCTCCAGCGCCGACTTGAAGTAGGTCTGGTAGACCCCAAGCCCCTCGATCACCACGGCGCCACTCTGGTTGAGCAGCACGTGATCGGCGTGGGCCGCCAGCAGGTATTGCCCCTGAGTGTAGAAGTCAGCCATGGCGATCACCGGTTTGCCGCTCTCCCGGAAGGAGTCGATGGCACTCGCCACCTCCTGCAGTTTGGTGAAGTTGGCCCCCTGCAGCCCTTGCGGCTTGATCACCAGCGCCTTGATGCGCTCGTCATCCTTGGCACTCTTGATGGCCCACAGCAGGTCGGAGAGGACGATCTCGCTCGGCTGCTCGTCGCTGCTGTCCATCTTGCGCAGCAGTTGTACGGTGGGATCTGTCTGGGAGCGTTGCTCCACCAGCACGCCGTTGAGATTGAGGGTCAGCGCCCCTTCGATGGGCGCCTTGGGGGCCTCTTTCTGGCTGACGCTGAAGACGATGACCAGCACTACGATGAGAAACAGCAGATTGACCAGCATCAGCCGGGTGAAATTGAGCAGGCGCCACAGGCTGCGGAACAACCAACCCAGACCTTTGAAAATAGACATAGTCGCGTTATCGCCCTGTTAATGGGTAGAGAAGAGCCATTATTAACCAGTTGCGGGCGAAATTGCCATTTCCGACTGGCGGATCCCGTCTATCTTCGTTCAGGGCACGGCTGTTCGCTGAAAAATTGTCCAAACATTTGTTTGAAAAAGAATTTTCGATTCTTTACTCTAGCCTCAGTTTGATAACAAAAAATTAACTGGAGGCATCGTGAGCCGCTATCCGACCCTGCTGACCCCGCTCGACCTTGGTTTTACCCAGCTGCGCAACCGCGTCTTGATGGGCTCCATGCATACCGGCCTCGAAGAGGAGAAGGGCGGTTTTGACAAGCTGGCCGCCTTTTACGCCGAGCGAGCCCGTGGTGGCGTTGGCCTTATCGTCACCGGTGGTATCGCCCCCAATCTGCGCGGTCGGTTGGTGCCTCACGGTTCCCAGCTGAGCTTCCCCTGGCAGGTGAGCAAGCACAAGAAGGTGACCAGCGCCGTGCATCAGGAGGGGGGCAAGATAGCGCTGCAGATCCTCCATGCCGGTCGTTACGCCTATCATCCGTTCAGTCTGGCGCCGAGCGCCCTCAAGGCCCCCATCTCCCCGTTCAAACCGCGCGCCATGAGCGAGCGGCAGATCCGCGGCACCATTCGCGACTTCGCGGCTACAGCTGCGCTTGCCAAGGCGGCCGGTTATGACGGCGTCGAGGTGATGGGCTCGGAAGGCTATCTCATCAACCAGTTCATTTGCGAGCGCACCAACAAGCGCACCGATGGCTGGGGCGGCAGCAGTGAAAACCGGATGCGCTTCCCGGTGGAGATTGTCCGCGCCATCCGCGAGCGGGTCGGCACCGACTTCATCATTATCTTCCGCCTCTCCATGCTGGATCTGGTGGAGCAGGGCTCGACCCTGGAAGAGGTGATTGCCCTTGGCAAAGCGCTGGAAGCGGTGGGGGTGACCCTCATCAACACCGGTATCGGTTGGCACGAAGCGCGTATTCCCACCATCGCCACCAGCGTGCCGCGCGGCGCCTTCAGCTGGGTGACCGCCGAGCTGAAAAAGCATCTCAAGGTGCCGCTTATCACTACCAACCGGATTAACACACCAGAGGTGGCAGAGCGGATTCTGGCGGGTGGCGAGGCGGATATGGTCTCCATGGCGCGCCCTTTCCTGGCGGATCCCGAATTTGTCATCAAGGCGGCCGAGAACCGGGCGGACGAGATCAACACCTGTATCGCCTGCAATCAAGCCTGCCTCGACCATGTGTTCAAGCAGAAGCGCGCCTCCTGTCTGGTCAATCCCCGCGCCTGTTTCGAGACCGAGCTGACCTTTGGCCGCGTGCCCCAGCCCAAAAAGCTGGCGGTGGTGGGGGCGGGCCCGGCCGGGCTGGCGTTTGCCTGCTACGCTGCTGAGCGTGGTCATCAGGTGAGCCTGTTCGATCAGGCCAGCGAAATCGGCGGCCAGTTCAACTTCGCCAAGCAGATCCCGGGCAAGGAGGAGTTTCACGAAACCCTGCGCTATTTCGCCAAACGGCTGGAGAAGTGCGGCGTCGAGCTCTATCTCGGCCAGCGCCAGAGTGCCGAGAGCCTGCTCGGCGGCGGTTTTGACGAGGTGATCCTCGCTACCGGTATTCGTCCGCGCACCCCCAATATTCCGGGGATCGAGCATCCCAAGGTGATGAGTTATCTCGATGTATTGCGGGATCACAAACCGGTCGGCCAGAAGGTGGCGGTGATCGGTGCCGGCGGCATCGGCTTCGATGTGGCCGAATTCCTTGTGGAGAAAAGGGTAGAGAAGAAGGTGGAGACGGATGCCGATGGGCACCGTGATCACTGGCTCAAGGAGTGGGGCATCGACAAACAGCTTGGCGAGCGCGGTGGCCTCACGGCTCCTGAAATCGACGCCCCCGAGCGCCAGATCTGGCTGCTCCAGCGCAAGGAGAGCAAGGTGGGTGACGGCCTTGGTAAGACCACCGGCTGGATCCACCGTACCGTGCTCAAGAACCGCAAGGTGCAGATGCTCTCCGGGGTGCAATATCTGGGGATCGATGACGAGGGCTTGCACATTCAGGTGGGCGAGAGCAAGCAGTGTCTGCCGGTGGATCAGGTGATCGTCTGCGCCGGGCAGGAGCCCCTCAAGGAGCTGCAGGCCGGGTTGCAGGCGGCAGGCAAGCCGGTGCATATCATCGGCGGAGCCGACGTGGCTGCCGAGCTGGATGCCAAACGCGCCATCCGGCAAGGGGCCGAGCTGGCTGCGATCATCTAGCCAACTGTGCCCTCTTGTCCCTTTTTAGTGCGATAAACCCCTGAGCCTCAGGGGTTTTCTTCATTCGGTGCTGTGCTAAGGTAGCGCCATCATTGCCCCAGAGAAGGAATTGCCCATGGATGCCCTCACCCTGTTGCTCAATCGCCACTCCTGTGGCCGTCTCGCCGATCCCGCCCCGAGCGGTGAGGTACTCGACAATATTCTCAAGGCGGGCCTGCGCGCGCCGGATCACGGCACCCTGACCCCCTGGCAGTTCATTCTGTTTGAAGGAGAGGGGCGCGAGCGGCTGGGCAAGCTGTTGGCGGACGCCGCCCGTGCCCGTGGCGAAGATGAAGAGAGCATCAAGAAGTGCAGCGAAGCGCCGCTGCGGGCACCCTTGCTCGTCGCCGTGGCAACCCGTTATCAGGATCACCCCAAGGTGCCGAAACTGGAGCAGGAGCTCTCCGCAGGTTGCGCCCTGATGGCGATGCAGATGGCGGCGCAGGCGCAGGGCTTCAACGGTATCTGGCGCTCCGGCTGGTTTATCTTCGATGAGCAGATCAACAAGGGATTGGGACTGGCGGCAGAGGATCAGCTGGTGGGTTTCCTCTACCTCGGTACCCCCATGCTGGAAGCACGCAAACTGCGCGAGCTGCCGCTCGATGAGTTTGTCCGCCGTTTCTAACTTTTCGGCCATGTTGCGGTTGAGAGAAGCAAAGCCTCGAGAAATCGGGGCTTTTCTGTTTAACCGTGAATAGTAACCAGAGAAATTGGGGAAAATAAATGGCTCAAAGAGGCTTCGCGCGCCATAGCAGGTAATTATTTAAATAGTGCGATGTACCTCGCAATCCTGTTGTATTTCACTATGTAAAACGTTTGCGCATTCGCTAATATCTCCCTGCCAGTTTAGAAGGGCACTCCTTCTAATTTTTCTGCGATGAGAGTCGCAATTCCGTAGCACCTTTTAACAGCCCAACGTCTTCGTGACATTGGGCTTTATTTTTTTATGGGGTGTCAGGGTTGTTGTGAGTTGATGGCGGCATCGTCATGCAGCCCGGTTGGCAGCCTTATGCCCTGTTTTTGGCTGGCAGGATCCGGGCCGGGTTGCCGACTACCCGAGCACCGGCCGGTACATCTTTGGTGACTACGGCGCCTGCGCCGACGATCGCCTCCCGCCCTATGGTGACGCCGGGCAGCAAGATGGCGCCGCCCCCAATCCAGACCTTGTCTTCAATGGTGACCGGCAGCGCTGTCTCTGTTCCCTGAATTCGTTCATCGGCCTCCAGCGCATGGGCAGCGGTATAGATCTGCACGTTTGGCCCAATCATCACATGGGCGCCGATGCGAATGGGGGCGTTGTCCAGCAGGGTAGCCCCCATATTGATGTAGCTGCGCTCGCCAAGGTGGATGTGGCAGCCATAGGTGCAGTAGAGGGGCGGGCAGATAAAGGCATTCTCTGCCAGTTCGCCAATCAGCTCCGCCAGTAGTGCCCGCTGCTCTGTCTCCTCTTCCGCCTGATTGAAACGGCGATAGCGCCGTGCCGCCTCCCGGCGCAACTGGGCCAGCTCGGGTGCCATGCAGTTGTACGGTTGGCTGCTGATCATCTTCTGGTATTCGCTCATGGCAGGGCCTCAATAATGTGGAAGAACGATGTTAATCCCTCATTGGCCAGAGAAGCGTGAACCGTCCCCCAGAGTAGGAAAGGGGGGAGAAACAACAAGAGCACCCGCGGGTGCTCTTGTTTAATAAAGATGCTGACTTGCCGCCTTGAGAGCGGGAGCTATGTTTAGCCGTGCTTGCGGCCGGAGAGACGGCACCACTCCTCCTTGACTGCGGTCGGGTCCATCTCGAACCACTGACCGTAGATGGTTTCCAGCTCCGGAGCCTGGCTCTCCAACACGCCGGAGAGGGCCATCAGGCTGCCCGCTTTGCCGTGGCCAGCGATAAGTGGAGCCAGTTCGCGCAGCGGGCCGGCCAGGATGTTGGCGACCACTACGTCCGCTTCGACGTCTTGTGGCTGGTCGGCTGGCAGATAGAGCTCAATCTGGTCGGCGACGCCGTTGCGCGCGGCGTTGTCGCGGCTGGCCTGAATGGCCTGCGGGTCGATGTCGATGCCGATGACGCGGGCGGCACCCAGTTTCAGGGCGGCGATGCCGAGAATGCCGGAGCCGCAACCAAAATCGACCACGGTTTTACCGGTCAGATCCAGTCCGTCCAGCCACTGCAGGCAGAGGGCGGTGGTGGGGTGGGTACCGGTACCGAAGGCCAGACCCGGATCCAGCATGACGTTGACCGCATCGGGGTTCGGCACGTCGCGCCAGCTCGGGCAGATCCAGAGGCGCTCGCCAAACTGCATCGGGTGGAAGTGATCCATCCACTCGCGCACCCAGTCCTTGTCCTCCAGCTGCTCGACCTTGTAGCCGACGTTTTCGCCGAAGATCTGCTGGAAGAAGGCGATGGTGGGGGCCGGATCGGTTTCGGCATCAAACAGACCCATCACTTCGGTCTCGCCCCAGAGCGGGGTTTCACCGGGCATGGGTTCGTAGACGGGCACATCCTTGGCATCCATAAAGGTCACCGCCTGGGCTCCACGCCCCAGCAGCATGTTGCTCACCTTGTCTGCGGTCTTGGCAGTGGCGTTGATTCGAATTTGTATCCAGGGCATGGCGTCGACTCTTCATAAATGTGAAACCGCGAGATTCTACCATCATGGGGCAGTGCTGTCGTGGTTTGCCCATGACGTGGAGGGATACGGGGGCTTTTGCCGGATTGGCACGGTTCCTGTATTGCTCTATGCAGGCGAAGACGACCGGTTTTCGCTGAACGCTTTGCTCAAGTTCCGTCATCTTTCACTGCCACCCTCGGGTGGCATTTTTTTATCTGCACTTGTTTGCCTAGTAAACAGTCTGCCAGATCAAAAAAGAGCAAGGTTGGCACCTTGCTCAAGGACGGGCTGGCGCCGTTTTGACGCATTCATGCTGCTGTTGGCACGCCAGATGCAAAGACTAATATGTCCTGCATAAGGATATGTGTGTGATTGTTACCCCAATGTTCAGGTATTCAGGCCATTTCTCGCGAAATGGCCTCTTTTTTGGCTGATTGTCGGACGTTGGCCTGCCACAGGCAGTCATGAGTGCCGCTGGTTGTGCCCGTTTGGGGCATCTCCTTGGTGAACTTATCCCATCATGGTGCGTTTGAGGGCTTAGTTGGCAAAGCCGCTCATGTCGATCACCAGCTTGCCTACCATGCGTCCCGCCTCCACCTCGGCATGGGCCTGAGCCAGCGTGACCGGGGTCAGTGACGGGATGGTTCTGGTCAGAGTGGTCTGCAATACCCCTTCATCGACCAGTGCCGCCACCCGGCCGAGCAAGCGGTGCTGCTCGATCATGTCCGGCGTCTGGAACAGGGGGCGGGTGAACATGAACTCCTGGCTGAAGGTGACGCTCTTGCTCTTGAGCAAGGAGAGATCCCACGGCTCGTTCGATTCGGCGATGGTGCAGATATGGCCAAACGGGCGGATCAGCCCGGCCATGGTGGCCCAGTGCTCGGCGGTGGCGTTGGTGCAGAAGATGGCATCGACCTGGGTGATGCCAAGGGCGGTCAGCTCCTCCTGCAACTTGTGGTGGTTTACGACCTGATGGGCGCCCATTTCGAGGCACCACTCGCGGCTCTCGGGGCGGGAGGCGGTCGCAATCACCTCCATACCGGTGAGCTGGCGTGCCAGCTGGATGGCGATGGAGCCCACGCCACCGGCGCCGCCGATGATCAGCAGTTTGCCACGGCTTTCGCGGGTAAGAGCGAAGCGCTCGAACAGGGTCTCCCAAGCGGTGATGGCGGTGAGCGGCAGGGCGGCGGCCTCCACATCGCTCAAGCTGGTGGGGGCGATCGCGGCGATGCGCTCATCCACCAGTTGCAGGGCGCTGTTGCTGCCCGGACGGCTGATATCGCCGGCATACCAGACCCGGTCGCCCGCCTTGAACAGGGTCACTTCGCTGCCGGTGGCGATCACTTTCCCCACCGCATCCCAGCCCAGTACCCTAGGCGAGCTTTCAATTTTGGCCTTGGGGGAGCGCACCTTGGTATCTACCGGATTGACGGAGGTGGCGGTGACCCGCACCAGCAGATCCCGCGGGCCCGGAACCGGATCGGGCAGGTTGGCGGCGATGAAGCAGTCGGGGTGGTCGCTTGGCAGATAGTGAGTCAGGGCAATGGCTTTCATGGTTTTTCCTTTCAAATCGCTGTGTTCGGGATTGCCACTCACTCTAGTCTGGTTGATTATCAAGATTAAGATGGGTAATCGGTAAAGACTGTTTGAATATATGAACAATGTCGATCTGGAGTTGATGGGACTGTTTGCCACCGTGGTGGAGCAGGGAAGCTTTACCCGGGCCGCCGAGCTGCTTGGTATGCCCAAGTCATCGGTGAGCCAGAAGATCTCGCGGCTCGAATCCCAGCTCGGGGTGCGGCTGTTGCAGCGCACCACCCGCAGGTTGAGCCTGACCCCGCAGGGGGAGCTCTATGTGGAGCACTGTCAGGGGCTACTGGCACTGGCCCGCAGCGCCAATCTGGCGATGGCACGGCTGCGCTCGGCCCCGGCGGGGCGGGTGCGGATCACTGCCCCCGAGGCGACCGGTACTCTATTGCTTGGCCGGATCCTCGCCGAGTTTCGCGCCCTCTATCCCGAAGTGGTGCTGGAACTGACCCTGAGTGACGAACAGCTCGATCTGGTGGGGGAAGGTTATGATTTGGCGCTGCGGGCGGCGCCGCTGAAAGACTCCAGCCTCATCTGTCGGCGCATCGGTCAGGTGGCGCGTCATCTGGTGGCTGCGCCCGCCTATCTGGCGGCCCACGGCATGCCGCAACAGCTGAGCGAGCTGGGTCGTTATGCCTGTCTGGTGCACTCGGCCATGCCGGTGTGGCCATTGCAGGAGGGGGGCTGGCGGCCACAGGGGGCCTGTGTCAGCAACAGCTTGCTGGCGCTGCGGGAGATGGCGCTTCATGACGGGGGGATTGCCCTGTTGCCCCACCATGTCTGTGAAGGGGATTTGGCGGCGGGGCGGCTGCAGAAGGTGTTGCCGGATCAGCCCATTCCGGCCAACCCGTTCTACCTAATCTATCCGAGTCGGGAGCATCTGGCCCCCGCTCTGCGCACCCTGATGGATTTCGTGGCCGAGCGGTTGCCGTTTGCCTGAGTTACCAGCTGCTCTGGCTGGCCGACTCCTGATTGGGTTTGAGGCCGAGGGGGACCGACTGGCGCTCCGCCAGCATGCGGATCTGCCCTTCAATCAGGCTGGCGCTGGGGCCCAGCACCAGCACCAGCTGGTGGTCGTTGAGCTGGATCCAGGAGAGGCAGCCCAGGCCCAGCAGGCGAGATTCATCCACCAGTGAAATATCGCGCACCCGCAGGCTGAGGCGGGTGATACAGACACTCATCGCCACCAGATTGTCCATCCCGCCCAGCACCTTGAGGTACTGGATCGCCAGCATCTGCGGGTCGGAGGGGGCAACGCTGGCAAGGCGCGGATGCTCCACCGCGATGGGCTTGCTCGGCATGCTGAGGGGGGCGCGCTCCAGCAGTTGGTAAAAGAGCAGGGTGTAGGCGACGAAAAACAGGATACCGACCGGGATGAGCCAGAAGCTGTGCTCCCCTGCCTGATAGCTCAGCACCAGATCCAGCAGACCGGCGGAGAAGTAACTGCCCACCTTGATCCCCAGCCCGCTACAGACAGCGAGCGATAGCCCTGTCAACAGGGCGTGGGCGAGAAACAGCCAGGGGGCGGTAAAGGCGAACAGAAATTCGATAGGCTCTGTGATACCCACCAGTGCCGAGGTGAGCGCCAGGGTGAGCAGCAGCCCGCCCTGCGGCAGCCGCTGCATCCGCTGGCGGTGCAGCCAGATGGCAAAACAGGCACCCGGCAGGCCGAACATGATGATGGGGTAAAGACCGGCTACATATCCTTCATGAAGGGGCTGGGCGGTGGCCAGCGCCTGCAGGTTGCTCTCGCCAAGGCCGATGACGCTGCCCAATACCTGATGCAGCCCGAGCGGGATTAACAAGCGGTTGAGGGTGCCGTAGCAGAAGGCGCCAAACGGCGTGGTAAGCAGCTCCGAGGTGAGCAGGGTCAGCCCGCGCTCCAGCGGCGGCCACAGCAGCGAGAGGGGGATGGCGATCAGCAGGCAGGCCAAGGCCGACACCAGCAGGCTGGGAAACTCTCCCCTGGCGATCTGCAGCCAGCGGGGCAGTGTTTGCTGGTGAACCCAGGGGTAGATGATGGCAGTGGTTAGCCCCGCCAGCAGGCCGCAGATCATGTCGGCGTGCAGGTTGGGGGCCAGCGTATTGAAGGCGGTGCTGAGCAGCAGGAAGTTGACCGCACCCGCCAGCGTCTGTCCGCCCAGCTCTTGCCGACTCAGGCCAAAGGCGATCGCCACCGCATAGATAAGCGGCATCTGGCTGAAGATCGCCTGACCGGTGAGGGAGAGCACCGCCAAATCGAGCACGTCGGGTTGCCCAAGCCGGTAGATCAACGCCGCCATCGGCAGGATGGAGACGGGCAGCAGCAGGGCATAACCGAGCCGCTGCAGGGCTTGAGTAACGACTTGTCGAGTGGCTTTAACGGGCATACAGCGGCTACGTTCTGTGACTTGGCGCACAGTTTAACCGGAAAACACCTATTTGGGGATAGTTTTGGAACCCTAATTTATATTTTTATTATTTCTGCCCGAAAAGCTCGCGCACTTCCCGCGAGGGCGGTGCCGTCAGCAGGCTGACCGTGATAAAGACCACCAGCGCCAGCGTGAGGCTTGGCACGATGGCGTGCAGGCCAGCCAGCTTGATCCCCCACTGACTGAGTACCCCATAGCTGACGATGCCGCTGACCATGCTGGCCAGTGCGCCCGGGCCGTTGGCCCGCGACCAGTAGAGGCCGAGCACCAGTGGCCAGAGGAACACCGCCTGCAGACCGCCAAAGGCGAGCAGGTTGAGCCAGATGATCATCTCGGGCGGTTGCAACGCCGCCAGCAGCACCAAGGTGCCGAGGATCAGGGTGCAGAGCAGGGAGAGGCGCGGAATGCGCACCTCCAGCTTCTCCTGCTTTGGACTCAGATAGTTGAGATAGAGATCCTTCACCAGAGTGGCGGAGGCCTGGATCAGCTGGGAGTCGATGGTGGACATGATGGCTGCCATCGGCGCCGCCAGAAAGACCCCAGCCAGCCAGGGGGGCAGCACTTCCATCATCAGGGAGGGCATGATCTTGTCCGGGCTGTCCATGCCCGGCAGGATGGCGCGGCCAAGGGCACCCGCCAGATGCATGCCAAACATCAGCAGGGCGCTGACCACTGTGCCGATCAGAATGCCGCGATGGAGCGCCTTGCTGTCGCGATAACCAAAGCAGCGCAGCGCCGAGTGGGGCAGCCCCACCACCCCGACACAGACCAGGATCCAGAAGCTCAGCATAAAGGGCTGGGTCAACATGTCGCCGGCCCCTTGCGGGCTCACCAGCTTGGGATCGATCTCCCTGAGCTGGTGGATAAGGTTAGGCAGCCCGTCACCGGCAATCAGAATCCCCGCCAGCAAGGCGCCAGTACCGATCAGCATGATGATCCCCTGCAGGGCATCGGTCATCACTACGGCGCGGAAGCCGCCGATGATGGTGTAGAGCAGTACGCAGCTGGCAAACAGCATCAAGCCCTGCTGGTAGGAGAGGCCGGTGGCGGTCTCCAGCAGGCGGGCGCCGCCGATGAATTGCACCACCATGGTCGCGATAAAGGCGAGGATGATAGTAACGGAGCCGAGGATCACCACCGCCTTGTTCTGGTAGCGGGCCCACAGCATATCGTTGATGGTCACCGCATTGACCCGGCGGGCGATGATGGCGAACTTCTTGCCCAGTACCCCCAGAGTGAGCCAGACGGTGGGCAGCTGGATCATCGCCAGCAACACCCAGCCCAGACCGATCTTGTAGGCCGCGCCTGGCCCACCGATAAAGGAGGAGGCCGAGGTGTAGGTGGCCACTAGCGTCATCGCCAGCACCAGCCCGCCCATGCTGCGGTTGCCGATGAAGTACTCCTGCACGAAGTTGCCTTGCGCGCGATGGCGGCTGGCCCAGAAACCCACCCCCAGCACCAGCACCAGATAGATGACGAGCGGCAGCATCAACTCAAGATTCATGGGATGACTCCTTGCCGGAAGGGGCGTGGGTATCGAGGGGGATCTCCACAAACAGCCGGTTCACCATCAGGGCGCAGAGCAGAATGAACAGCAGCGGCATCACCATGCAACTGAGCAGGAACCACAGCGGCAGCCCCCACAACTCCAGCTGGAGCGGGATAAAATAGGCGGTGCCATACCAGGCAAAGAAGTAGAACAGGGTCAGCAGCAGGCAGAAAGCTGCTTCCCGGCGGGCGAGAGCAAAACGGTTCACCTTGGCCTCCGACAAATTTGAGGGGCGCAAGGATAACAAAAAAGGGCCATGTCGCCATGGCCCTTTTTCAGCAGAGGCTCCTTGCGGAGCAGACTTCCACCGGAAGTCCGGTCTCTATCAGCGATCCTTACAGACCCAACTTCTTGTGCAGATAGTGGATATTGGTGCCACCGTGCTGGAAGTTTTCGTCTTTCATGATCTCTTTTTGCAACGGTACGTTGGTCTTGATCCCTTCCACCACCAGCTCGTCCAGCGCATGGCGCATGCGGGCGATGGCAATGTCACGATTCTCGCCGTAGCAGATCAGCTTGCCGATCATTGAATCGTAGTGGGGCGGTACCTTGTAACCTGCATAAATGTGGGAGTCCCAACGCACGCCCAGACCACCCGGCGCGTGGAAGCGCTGCACCAAACCCGGAGAGGGCATGAAGGTGGCCGGATCTTCGGCGTTGATCCGGCACTCGATGGCATGGCCACGGATGCGGATATCCTGCTGGGTGATCGACAGGGGCTGACCGGCGGCGATGCGCAGCTGCTCCTTGATGAGATCGATACCGGTGACCATCTCGGTGACCGGATGCTCAACCTGAATACGGGTGTTCATCTCGATGAAATAGAACTCGCCGTTCTCGTACAGGAACTCGAAAGTACCCGCACCGCGGTAGCCGATCTCGATACAGGCACGCACACAGCGCTCACCGATGAACTTGCGCATTTCGGCGGTGATGCCCGGTGCCGGCGCCTCTTCCACCACTTTCTGGTGGCGACGCTGCATGGAGCAGTCACGCTCGCCCAGATAGAGGGCGTTGCCCTGGCCGTCTGCCAACACCTGAATTTCGATGTGGCGCGGGTTTTCCAGGTACTTCTCCATGTAGACCATGTCGTTCTTGAAGAACTGGCCTGCTTCGGATTTGGTCAGGGCAATGGCGCCCGCCAGTTCCGCTTCATTGCGCACCACGCGCATACCGCGACCACCACCGCCACCGGCGGCCTTGATGATCACCGGATAGCCGATGCGCTTGGCAATGGCGGCGTTGTGCTTGGCGTCGTTGTCGACGGGGCCGTCAGAGCCCGGTACACACGGTACGCCCGCTTTCTTCATCGCTTCGATGGCGGAGACCTTGTCACCCATCAGGCGAATGGTCTCGGCGCGCGGGCCGATGAAGATGAAGCCGGACTTTTCGACCACTTCGGCGAAATCGGCGTTCTCGGAGAGGAAGCCGTAACCCGGGTGGATGGCCACGGCACCGGTTACCTCGGCGGCGGCGATGATGGCCGGGACGTTGAGGTAGGATTCAGTACTGGCCGGTCTGCCGATACAGATGGATTCGTCGGCCAGCAGCACATGTTTGAGCTCCCGGTCGGCGGTGGAGTGAACGGCCACTGTCTTGATCCCGAGCTCTTTACAGGCGCGCAGGATCCGCAGGGCAATTTCACCGCGGTTGGCGATGACTACTTTGTCCAACATGGGTGGCGATTTCCCTTATTCGATGATGAACAGCGGCTCGTCAAATTCGACGGCCTGACCATTTTCAACCAGGATCGCTTTGATCACACCGGCCTTGTCAGACTCGATTTGGTTCATCATTTTCATGGCTTCGACGATGCACAGGGTGTCGCCGACATTGACTTGCTGACCCACTTCCGCGAACGGCTTGGCATCCGGGCTGGAGGAGCGGTAGAAGGAGCCAACCATCGGGGAGCGCATCAGGTGACCGCTCGGGGCGGCATCGGCGGCCGGTGCGGCGGTAACCGGGGCGGCAGCGGCAGGTGCTGCAACCGGAGCGGCTTGCTGCATCATCATCTGCGGCATGGCGGTGGTCACCTGACCGGAGAAGTTGCGGCTGATGCGAACGGACTCTTCACCTTCGGAGATCTCCAGTTCGGCGATGCCGGACTCTTCAACCAGTTCAATCAGCTTCTTGATTTTGCGGATATCCATTAGCATTCTCTTTCTTCTTTATCTGATCAGTGATTATCAAGCCGCGCGCAGATGGTGCACGGCCGCGGTTAAAGCGAATTGGTAGCCATCGGCCCCCAGACCACAAATGACCCCTTTGGCGACATCAGACAGATAGGAGTGATGACGGAACGGCTCCCTGGCATGGACGTTTGACAGGTGAACCTCGATAAAAGGGATGGCGACACCCAGCAGTGCATCGCGAATGGCGACGCTGGTGTGGGTGAAGGCGGCCGGATTGATGATGATAAAATCCACCTGGCCCATGGCCTGATGGATGCGGCCGACTAACTCATGTTCGGCGTTGGATTGCAGATGTTCCAGAGTGACACCGAGTTCGCTGGCGTTAAGCTTCAGATCGGCGACGATCTCATCAAGCGTCTTGCTGCCGTAGATACCCGGTTCCCGTTTGCCCAGCAGATTCAGGTTTGGTCCGTTGAGCAGGAGAATTCGGTGATTTTGCGACATATTGAGTACATCCTCGATGATAATGCTGCTATCTATCAGCTATCTTGTGGACTACCAGAAATCTAGCCATTTTCTGCGCAAATCGGTGTGCCCTGGCACACAGATTTCGCAATTATATTGATTTCGTGAAAATTAGCAGCATTTTACTGGTCTAATCTCTACATCTGGCTATTTATTGTACGTTTTGGTCGGCAAGGCTCCGTAGCTACCGCCTTGCTGTTTGCTGGCGGATGAGAAACGACAAAGCCGGCACAGGGCCGGCTTTATTGAGCAACAAACGAAGCGGGATCAGGCAGCTTCCGACTTCTCGCGAATGAGTTTGTCTACCACCCCCGGATCCGCCAGGGTGGAGATATCTCCCAGGCTGTCGGTCTCGCCGGTGGCGATTTTGCGCAAGATGCGACGCATGATCTTGCCGGAACGGGTCTTCGGCAGCCCCTCTGCCCAGTGAATGACATCCGGCGTGGCGATGGCGCCAATCTCCTTGCGCACCCACTCCTTCACCTCTTTATGCAGCTCGCGGCTTGGCTCTTCCCCGGCGATCAGGGTGACATAGGCATAGATACCCTGACCCTTGATCTCGTGAGGAACCCCCACCACCGCGGCTTCAGCGATCTTGGGATGGGCCACCAGCGCCGATTCAATTTCGGCGGTACCCATGCGGTGGCCGGAGACGTTCAGTACATCATCCACCCGACCGGTAATCCAGTAGTAGCCGTCCTTGTCGCGACGGGCACCGTCGCCGGTGAAGTAGCGGCCCGGGAAGGTGGAGAAGTAGGTCTGCTCGAACCGCTCGTGATCGCCGAATACGGTGCGCATCTGGCCCGGCCAGGAGTCGGTGATCACCAGGTTACCCTCGGTGGCCCCCTCCAGCGGTTCGCCCATGTTGTCGACCAGCGCAGGTTGCACCCCGAAGAAGGGACGAGTCGCCGAGCCCGGTTTCAGGTCGGTGACGCCGGGCAGCGGCGTAATCAGGATGCCGCCGGTCTCGGTTTGCCACCAGGTATCGACGATGGGACAGCGCTCATCACCAATGGTGCGGTAGTACCACTCCCAGGCTTCCGGGTTGATGGGTTCACCCACCGAACCCATGATGCGCAGGCTCTGGCGTGACGTGCCGGTGACCGCTTCGTTACCCTTGGCCATCAGGGCGCGGATGGCGGTAGGAGCGGTATAGAGGATGGTGACCTGGTGCTTGTCCACCACCTGACTCATGCGGTTGGTGGCAGGGTAATTGGGCACCCCTTCGAACATGATGGTGGTGGCACCGTTGGCAAGCGGCCCGTAGACCAGATAGGAGTGACCAGTGACCCAGCCCACATCGGCGGTACACCAGTAGATGTCCTCTTCGTGGTAGTCGAACACATATTTGAAGGTGAGGGTGGCATAGACCAGATAGCCGCCGGTGGTGTGCAGCACCCCCTTGGGTTTGCCGGTGGAGCCGGAGGTATAGAGGATAAAGAGCGGATCTTCGGCGTTCATCGCCTCGGGCGGGCAGTCGCTGCTGACGGCTGCGGTCGCTTCATGCCACCAGATGTCGCGGTGGTTGTGCCAGGCGACATTGCTGCCGGTGCGCTTGAGCACGATCACCTTGTTGACCTGGGTTTCCGGGTTGGTGAGCGCTTCATCCACATTCTTCTTGAGCGGTACCGGACGGCCACCACGCAGCCCCTCGTCGGCGGTGATCACGATGCGCGAGCCCGAGTCGATGATGCGACCAGCCAGCGCTTCCGGCGAGAAGCCGCCGAATACGATGCTGTGTACCGCGCCGATGCGGGTACAGGCCAGCATGGCGATGGCGGCTTCGGGCACCATCGGCATATAGAGGCAGACCACATCGCCGCGGTGTACCCCTTGTGCTTTCAAGACGTTGGCAAACTTGCACACTTCGCTGTGCAGTTCGCGGTAAGTGAGTTTGCGATCTTCGGCGGGGTTGTCCCCTTCCCAGATGATGGCGACCTTGTCACCCCGTTCGGCGAGATGGCGATCGAGACAGTTGGCCGAGACGTTGAGCTGGCCATCTTCAAACCATTTGATGGAGACATGGCCCGGATCGTAGGAGGTGTTCTTGACCTTGGTATAGGGTTTCATCCAGTCGAGAATTTTTCCCTGCTCTCCCCAGAAGGTATCGGGATCCTCGACGGAGGCCTGATACATGGCGGCGTAGTCGCCCTTGTCGAGCAGTGCATTGCTGCTGATGTGGGGTTTGACCGGGTAGACCTTGCTCTCGCTCATCACTCACTCCTTTGAATACATACTTTTAATAATTAAGTAACAACTTATACCTTTGGCTGATGGGGGCAATTAGACTTTTGGATAGACAGCAACATTTGGTTACAGGGTTATGGGTGACACTCACGCAGTGAGTCGGTAAAAAGGAGGACTTCGATGGATGGAGGTAGTTATGTTCTCTCTATTGCTCTGTGCATCCCTGTGGCAGTTTGATACGACTGTTCTTGCAGACAAACCTCCCAAAGAGTTTGCGATTACACACCAGGAGCCTTCACAGACTGTGCGGGAGCGGGTTGCTGATCAGCTTGGTCATGCATGGCAGGACAAAAAGTCGGGAACCAAGTTTTCCCTCAGTGAGCCAGGATCCCGTTACTCTGGCGACTCACCGCTCACTCGCATGGCCAATGACCGGGATAATGGTGGTGTTCCTACCCTGACGTTTGGAAAATAGTTTGATTGGCCGTTTGTTTCCTTGGTATCGCTAATGTTGAACGTTTTGGCAATCCAAGCGTTCGTGCATCTGTTCTACATGCAGTGGTTTGCTGAACAGATAACCCTGTCCTTCGCCGCAGTTGAGTGATTGCAAGAAGGCGTGTTGTGCCTTGGTTTCAATCCCTTCGGCGGTGACCTCCATATCCAGACTGTCGGCCAGATTGATGATGGTGCGGCAGAGCTCCCGACTGTTCTTGTCTTCCGGTAATGCCTGCACAAACGCCCGGTCGATCTTGATGCGATCGATCGGCAGGGTCTTGAGCAGACTCAGTGACGAGAAGCCGGTACCAAAGTCATCGATGGCAATCTGCACGCCGAGATTTTTCAGGCGGGTAAAGAGATCCAGACTCTGTTCGACTCGCTGGATGATGCTCTCAGTCACCTCGATCTCGAGCCGTTCTGGCGGAAATCCGGTCTCAGCCAGGATGGCGGCGACCCGTTCAACGTAGCCGGGGGATCGCATCTCCCGCACCGACACATTGACCGACAAGCGGGGCACCGGCAGTCCGGCGGCCAGCCAGTTTTGTCCCTGCTCGCAGGCGTTGCGCATTGCCCACTCCCCAATTTTCTCGATCAGGCCGCACTCCTCCGCCACCGGAATAAAACGGGTCGGCGCTATCATCCCCTCATTGGGGTGCTGCCAGCGCAGCAGGGCTTCCAGTCCACTCAGGTGGCCGTTGGCCAGATTGGTCATGGGTTGATAGAAAATGCAGAGCTGTTCGAGCTCAAGGGCCTTGAGCAGACCCTGCTCAATCTGCATCCGCTCGCGGGCTCGAGCCGCCATGCAGGGGGTATAGAACTGGAATCCATTGCGCCCCTGACTTTTCGCCTCGTACATGGCGCTGTCGGCGGCGCTGACCAAGGTTTCCGGGCTGTCTGCATGATCGGGATAGATGGCGATACCGATACTTGCCGAGATTGCCACCAGCTCATGGGCCAGCTCAACCGGTTCACGCAACACGGTCAGCAGGGTATTGGCGAGGGTTGCCAGCTCGTCAGGCTCCTCCAGATAGGGGATCAGCACCAGAAACTCGTCTCCCCCGAGGCGGGTCGCCAGATCGTTGTGTTGCAGGCAGCCGCGGATCCGCTCTGCCAGCCGCTTGAGCAGCTCATCGCCAACTCCGTGGCCCAGGCTGTCGTTGATCAGCTTGAAGCCATCCAGATCGATAAAGAGCAGCCCCAACCGTTTGCGATTGAGCTGCGCGGTTTTCAGCTCAAGGGCCAGCCGCTCCTGCAATAGATGACGATTGCCCAGCTCGGTCAGGGGATCGTGATAGGCAAGGTGATTCAGCTCGGCCTCCACCTTGCGAATGGCGCTGATGTCGGAGAGGGCGATCACATAGTGAGTAGTGTTGTTGAAGTTGTCATAGACAGCGCTGATCTGCTGCCAGGAGGAGAAGTAGCTGCCATCCTTGCGCAGACAAACCATCTCGCCATGCCAGGCGTTGTTGCCGGGGCGCAGGTGATACCAGGGATAGTCGAGGTCGGTGTAGCGCCTGGGATGCATGATGATATCCGGGGTACGGCCTATCACCTCCTCGGCATTGTATTGGGTCAGCATGGTGAAGGCCGGGTTGACCGACAGAATATGGTGTTCGCTGTCGAGGATGATGATCCCCTCGGCAGTGGTATCGAATACCACGTTGGCCTGATGGAGCCGCTCCTCCTGACGGCGGCGGGCGGTGGCATTGTGAATAACCCCCATGACCCGGTGGCCGACCGACTCGGTGGCGGGGACATGGTCGGCATGAATATCGACCCAGTGGCGCTCGTTGAGAGCGGTGAGGTAGCTCAGGGTGAGATGGATGGGGTCATGACTTTGCAGGGCGGCCTTGAGCTGGCTGCCGGATTCCGGTTCAAAACAGTCGACGAACGCTTGCAGCCCGCCGTGGAATTGGTTGGCCTCGATGCCCAGCAGCGGCTCAATCTGGCCGTCGAACAGCAATCTGTCCTCCGCCACGTGCCACTCCCACACCCCGATTTGGGCCGCTCGCATTGCCAGTTGCAGCCGTTGTTCGGTTTCGTACTGCTCGGTGATGTCCCGCACGATGGCGAGGATGCCGTTCAGCTCCCCCTTCTCATCACGCATCGGGCTGTAGGTGGCCTGAAAGCGGCGTGAGCTGCTGTCGTACGCCGCGGTTTGGCCCGTGATGGCGATATCCACGTAGGGCATGCCGCTTCGCATGATCTGCTGAAACATAGGCTCCAGGGTCGGTGCCAGCTTGGGAACCACCTCTCGGAGGTGCTTGCCCTGATGCTCCTCGATGCTCTTGCCATTGATGTCGGCCAGCACCTGATTGACTTTACGGTAGCGAAATTCGCAGTCAAAGACGCCGATCCCCAGAGGGGCATTATCCATCAGCTGTTCCAGGACGGTGTGATCTGACAGCTGGGTCAACATTGCCTCGGTGTCGGCGTTGAAAAGCTTCCCATCCATGATGACCTCGGCATTGATTGTTTTATCACTTGCATCAGTTGTCAGTATGGCACGAACTGTTTGGCCGGGAGTCAAGCGGAGTTATCTGGTTGTTTTGACGGCAAGAATAGGCAGAAAAACCTGATAAAAAGGATGGGAAAAGGGGGCGAGTGGTTATCCCTTCTGGCGACCAAACGCCTGAATGCCGCGCACCAGTACCAGCCAGCCGAGCAGATGGAAGGGGAGGGCAAGCAGATAGAGCAGCAGGAAGTGCGACTCGCAGCCACTGCTGTTGATGAAGTCGATCCAGGCGGCCAGCAGCGCCAGCATGCCGGCAATCTGGAAGCGGCGGCGCAACACCACCTCGACGCCGAGATTGGCAAGGTAGAGGGTGAGCAGGATGCCGGCAAAGCCGGTGAGCTGGGCGGTGCCGTAGAGCTCGCGATCCGGGTTGAACAGCAGCGCAATCAGGGGAGTAATGCCCTGATCCAGCGGGATCAGGGCCAGCAGCCAGCATGCAATCAGAAGCAGGGCTGTCTTCATCGCGGCCTCAGTCGGCGGACGGTGCCGGTTTGACCAGAGAGAGGTAGTTGGCATCCATCTTGAGGAAGACCCCCAGCAGACGGGCACTGGCGCCGTAAAAGCCAAACCGGTCGGCGGCGCGACAGGCGCTTTCGAACTTGTCAAACCAGCCCAGCAGATGACCGTGCAGCAGCGCTTCCTGCTCGTCGAGCCAGCGTTCCCGCTCGGCCGCGCTCTTGGCTTCCGCCGCGCGGATGATGAGATTGCCCATCAGATCCAGCTCGATTGCCAGATGGTCGGCAGGCTCTTTGTATTTATCGCTGACATTGATGCCGAGGCGATCGAGGCGGGCCTGCATCTCGGCCATCGGGGCCTGCATCAGCAGCTTGGCATCGCCGCGGTAGAGCGATTCGTAGGGCAGGGCGCCCTGTTTGGGATCCACCAGAAACAGGCCGGCGAAGTCGGCGGCCAGTTCCAGCTGGCGATCCGGGCGCACCAGCAGGCGGGCGATGGCATCGTTGAGCTCGGCCACGGCTTCGCGCATCGGATCCAGGGTGGAGAGGCTTTTCAGGAAGCTTCGCACGTCATAGGTGTCATATTCGGCGATCTGCTCATCACTGAGTTCGGCGGCGAACAGGGTGGAGAACCACCAGTAGAGTTCGGCCCGGCGTTCGCTGGTAGCCATAAATTCCTGCATTTTTCCTCCGTGGATGGCAATCGGGAGCCTTGATGGCTCCCGATTCTAACGACTTTAAAAATAAAGGAAACTCAAGGGGGCGCTTTCGTCCCCCCGGGGTCAGAGTGCCGGGAACATGGGGTCGATGCCCTTGGCCGATTCCGGCGCGCCGAAGGCAGTGACGGCAGGTGCCTGCCCGCGGAACTTCTCGATCTCCACCAGCGCGGTATGGGCCGTGGTGGCCTGCGCCAGGCTGGAGGAGCCGATGTCGGCGGTCAGCACGTTGGGATCGCCGTAGGTACAGAGAGTCCCTACCTTGCCGCCCTCTTGCGGGCCATACCAGGCCCCTTCATGAATGCGCACCACGCCGGGGGCGTAGTCATCGCTCACCACCAGCCCGGCCAATACCTGACCGCGACCGTTGAACACCCGCACCAGATCGCCGTCCTTGAGGCCACGGGATTTGGCATCCTGCGGATTCATGTAGACAGGTTCGCGACCCTGCACCGTGTAGGTGGTGCGGTAGTTGTCGGAGGAGCAGAGCTGGCTGTGCAGCCGCTTGTCCGGGTGGCAGGATTGCAGGTGCAGCGGGTACTGTTTGCTGCCTGGTCCGCCGTGGGAGCGCTCGTAGGGCTCGATCCAGACCGGATGGCCCGGGCAATCCCCATAGCCGTAGTCGGCGATGGTCTTGGAGTAGATCTCGATAAGGCCAGACGGGGTACCGAGAGGTTCCAGATCCGGCTCCTGACGGAACGACTCGTGGCGCACCCAGGGTTGGCCCGCCGGGAAGGTGACGAAGCCTTCCCCGTGCCAGAACTGGCTGAAACGGGGCAGTCGAATGCCGATGCCGCGACCCTGCAGGCGGGCGTCGTCATAGATGCTCTGGATCCACTCCAGCTTGCTCTTGCCACCGGTGAACTCGGCCTCGCGACCGAAGCGACGGCAGAGATCGGCGAAGATGTCGTAGTCATCCCGCGCCTCGAACAGCGGCTCTACCACCTTGTACATGGCCAGAATGCCCGCGTTGGAGTGAGAACCCCATTGCTCGATGTCATCCCGCTCGTAGGTGGTGGTGGCGGGCAGCACGATATCGGCGAAGCGGCAGCTGGCGGTCCACTGGTGATCGATACTGACCACGGTTTCCAGCTTGCGCCAGGCCGCGACCATCTTGTTGCGATCCTGCTGGTGGTGGAACGGGTTGTTGCCGCAGAACACTGCCATCTTCATGTGGGGGTAGGTGATGGTCTGGCCGTTGAAGGCGATCTGCTTGCCCGGATTGAGGATGCAGTCGACGAAACGGGCCACCGGAATGAATTTGGAGTAGCCCTTCCAGTCGCCGTCATGGAGTGGTTTAACGCCGGGAATGACCGAGCTGAAACCTGACATGATGGGGCCGCTGGAGGTGATGGTGCCCGCCCCGTTGTAGTGCCAGCCAAAGCCGTAACCGCCCCCCGGCAGGCCGATCTGGCCAATCATCGAGGCCAGTACCACCAGCATCCAGGCATACTGCTCGCCGTGGTGCATGCGCTGTACACACCAGCCGCCGATAAGCTGGGTACGACCACTGCTCATGGCGCGGGCCAGCTCGCGGATGGTCTCGGCTGGTACGCCACAGATGGCCGCTGCCCACTCGGCATCCTTCACCTGACCATCGCTGGTGCCCAGCAGGTAGGGCAGAAACTTGTCAAAACCGGTGGTGTAGTTCTTCAGGAACGCTTCGTCGTGGCGCTTCTCGCTGTAGAGGGTGTGGGCGATGCCCAGCATCAGCGGCACGTCGGTTTGCGGATTCAGGGTCACCTGATCGCAATTGAGGTACTTCTGGGTCTTGGATTTGACCGGATCGACGCTGATCACCCGGATCTCGCCCTTGGCTACCTTCTCTTTCAGCTGTGCCCAGTAGTCGTAGACGCTGTGATCCGGCACCAGCCAGCCCACCTGCAGGTTCTTGATGGGATCGGAGCCCCAGATGACGATAGTCTTGCTGTGTTCCAGCACCAGCGGCCAGGAGGTTTGCTGCTCATACACCTCCATTGCGCCCGCCACGTGGGGCAGGATCACCTGGGCGGCACCGGTGGAGTAGTCACCGGCCTTGGCCAGATAGGTGCCGTGCAGGTTCATGGCACGCCCCAGCATGGCGCCAGCGGAGTGCAGTTTGCCCACCGACTGCCAGCCGGAGTGACCGGCATAGAGAGCGCTCGGGCCATAGGTCTTCTGCACCCGCTCCAGCTCGTGATAGAAGAAGTCCAGCGCCTGGGACCAGGTCACCCGCACGAAGCGGTTCTGGCCGCGTTCGCTGGTGTCGGACTGGTGCCCCTTGCGCAGCCAGTCCAGCCGCACCATGGGGTAGCGGATGCGGGAGGGGTTGTAGACCACTTCACTCAAGGCTTTGAGCATGTCTGTGGGGTGCTTGTCGTGCTCGAACGGCAGGGTCTCGACCCAGCGCCCATCGACCACCCGGGCACGGAAGGCGCCCCAGTGGGAGCCGGACTGCACCAGCTTGTCGCCAGACTCGGCGGCCATCACGGCGCGACCGAGCAGGGAGGGGCCGATCAGGGCAGAGGCACCGCTGGCCAGCAAGCCACCCAGAAAACCACGACGGGAAATATTGATCATCTTGTTATTCCTCTTTCGAATCCGGACTTAGTGGCTGCCCTGACCACCGGTATCGGCGGCATGGTTTTGCAGGTATTTGAGCAGGGTGCGCTCCTCTTCCTTGCTCAGGCGATAGTAGGCAGACATCGCCTTGAGTCCCGAAATCCAGCCGTTGGCAGTGAAGTGAGCGGGATCCGGCGCGCCGTGGCAGGAGTTACAGGTGGATTTGTACATCTCGCCGGCGTAATCCCAGATTGGCTTGAGCGAGGACTCAAAGCCCTTGCCATCGACCCAGGCCTGCACCTGAACCTGCTCCCACTTGATATGGGTGGCGCTGTCGGTCTCCTGCTTGAGCACTTTCTCGCTCGCTTTCAGTTCGTCACGGATGGTGGCGACGAAGACCCGCTTGCCCATGTATTCGCTCAGCACCCGGCCCTTGCCATCGCTCTCGCGCCACCCTTCGATGGTCACCTTGAGGCGATCGCCGCTGCGGCCTACGACGTCGATGCGGGAGGCGGGCAGCAGTTTGCCGACCGGGTCGGTGCTCTGTTCGCTGGCGTAGAGATCTTTTTCACCCAGGTTGTAGAGGGTCTCGGCGGCTGGCGCCTCTTGCGCGTCGTTGACCAGGGTGGCGTAAGTGGCCCGGAAGCCCCCCGCCATGTTGGGCAGTTCGTGGGCGATGCCCTTGTGGCACTCGATGCAGTTCATGTTCTTCGCCGCCGCATCTTTCATCGCCAGCGCTGCCGCCGGGGACTGCTTGGCGTGATCCATGTTGTCGTAGCTGTGGCAGGACTTGCAGGTCTTGGAGTTCTGGCTGCTCATCCGTGCCCACACCTTCTCGGCCAGATGCAAGCGCCGGTCCTCGAACTTCTCCTGGGTGTCGATGCTGTGGCCTATGTACTCCTGATAGAGGTCGTTGGCCGCCTCCATCTTGCGGGCCACCTTGCCGACAAAGTCCTTCGGCTGGTGACAGTCGGTACAGACCGCCTGTACCCCTGAGGCATTCTTGAAGTGGATGGACTCCTTGTACTCCGGATAGACGGTGTCTTTCATGGAGTGGCAGGAGATACAGAATTCGAGGCTGCTGGTTTTCTCAAAGCCGTAGTGCAGGCCGACGGTGCCCGCGAGGGTGACGCCGACGCCCACCAGAAGCAGCGCCAGTACCGACCAGCGGCGGCTGGGGGTGCGCAGGAAGTGCCACAGTTTTTTCATCATGCTCTCTCACATCACTTTTTTGATGGGAGCCATGATAGGGAGGCGTTGTGAACAGGGTTGCCGCCACAAATTAATGAAATAGGGGTATTTATGACAAAATGTGAATAGAATAATCCTCCCTTGTCGACCATCGTGAACCCTGCCCATGAGCTACCACATTCTGGTTGTTGAAGATGATGCGGTTACCCGCGAGAAGCTGACCGGCTATTTCGAGCGGGAGGGCTATCGGGTGACGGCGGTCGAAAACGGCCAGGAGATGCGCGCCGTGCTGGCGGAGCAGACGGTCGATCTGGTGATGCTGGATATCAACCTGCCGGGGGAAGATGGTCTGCTGCTGACCCGTGAACTGCGGGCGCGCAGCACGGTGGGGATCATTCTTGTCACCGGCCGCAGCGATGCGGTGGACCGGATTGTCGGCCTCGAGATGGGGGCCGATGACTATGTCACCAAGCCGTTCGAGCTCAGGGAACTGCTGGTGCGGGTCAAGAATCTGCTGTGGCGGATCTCGCTGGCGGCCGCCGCGCCGAGCGAGCCTGCGGTCGCTGACGATGCGGTGCGCTTTGGCCCCTGGCGTTTTGACATTCCCCGTCGCCAGTTCAGCAAGGACGGAGTGCCGGTGCGTTTGACCAAGGCGGAATACGAAGTGCTGGTGGCCTTTGTCGCCCATGCCGGGCGGGTGCTCAGTCGGGAGCGGATCCTGACCCTCATCAGCCATCGCGGCGATGGCCCGAGCGATCGCACCATAGATGTACTGATCCGGCGGCTGCGCGGCAAGATGGAAGCGGATCCACGGGATCCCCAGCTGTTTGTCACCGTCCATGGTGAAGGCTATCTGTTTGCCGGCGAGATAGCCTCCTGACCCCGTTGCGGTGGCCCTGGCCTGTTTGACCGGGTATCAGACCGGCGGGCGGGTATCAAATTGCGGGCAGTCGTCGCCAATCTGGTGCCAGGGCGCCTTGGAGCCGACAAAGATGTGAAACGCGGGCCGCTGGCTCGGCACATCGTCCAGTATCCCCAACCGCAGATTGATCTTGCCGCTGCTGCTCTTCTGGCTGAACAGGCTGGAGCCGCAGTGACGACAGAAGGCGAGGGTGGTCTCTGCCGATTTCCGGTAGCGGCCGATGGCCTCTTCCCCCTTCACTATGGTGACCTTGTTGCCATCCAGTCCGCCGACCGAGGCATAATCTCCCCCTGAAAACTTGCGGCATTCACTGCAGTGGCAGTTCCCCATATAGTCGAACTGATCCGGCAGGGTCAGGGCGACGGCGCCGCACAGGCAGCTGGCATGTAACTCTTTCATCTCTTCTCCTTGAGTGTGCTAATCGGATTTGGAACGGCTATTCGACCCGATAGACGGGGCGAAAAGCGCCCTCCGAGAGGGAATCGGCGGGGTCGGCCAGCGGTGCAGACAGCGTCAGAATGGGTGGCCCCATCACCCGCGGACACTGTTCGGCACTGGCATCAGGGTGTTGCAGCAGGCAGACCGCCTGAGCGACCGCAAGGCGCCCCTGCAGCCGCATCTGATCGCTGTTGGCGGCGAGGATCTTGCCCCGGCGCAGGCCCCGCTGTACCCCGTGGCTGAAGTAGGTGCTCAGCACCTGAGGCCTGTCGAGATGGCGCTGCGCCAGCTCGTTGACCGCCACTTCGGCGGCGATGGCGCCTCCCACCAGATAGTCGAGGTCGGGATAGCGGGCCAGCGTCTGCTGCACCAGCGTGCGCTGGATTTCCCGGCTGTTGTCGCCGCGCTCGGTGGTGACCAGCTTGATGGCGCTCCCCTTGATGGCATCGGCAAAGCCCGGCTCGACGAAGTTGTTGCCGCCGCTTGCCTGCGGGCCGGGGAAGAGGGCGACCGAGACCGGCTTGCTGCCGGCGGGGTGACGCTGCGCCAGCCAGTGGCCAATCTGCCAGCCCATCTGGTACCAGGAGACCCCCACCTTGGCTTGCACCAGACCGCTGGGCAGATCGTTGACCAGTCCAAAGACCGGCAGCGGCGTGACCTTGATGGCCTCGCGCAAGCCCTGATAGCTCACCGCGCCGAGCAAGATGGCGTCGCTCTCTTCCTGCACGCAGCGCTGCAACTGCTGGCGCTGCTCGGCGAGGGCGCCATAGCCCCCCGCTTCATGGATCTGCAACTTGACTCCCAGCCGCTTCGCCTCGTCCACCATGCCCTGATTGACCGAAAGCCAGTAGGCGTCGCGCAGATGGGGGTAGAGGGCACAGAGGGTCAGCGATTTGGTTGCAGCGGCGGGTTCCGGCCACTGCTGGCGCAGCGGCTGGCCGCTGAATTCGCCGCCGGGCCAGATATCGACCGCAAAGGCGAGGGCGGCGCGGGGAAGCATTAGCAACCACATCAGCAACAACGGGGAGAGATAGACGCTTCGCATGGTCAGGGGTTTTGTTAAAGTGTTGGGCCATATTATCCGGTCAAAGCCGACCACAACCAAGGGACTTCCCGTGAGAATCTTTTCCGGCCTGGGTGGCAAGTTGCTGCTGGCCTTCTCCCTGATGGCGTTGCTGACCCTGAGTGCCTCCCTGCTGGGCTGGGTGGGGCTTAGCCATCTGCGCCAGCTGGAGCAAGGGGTGCAGCAGACGTTGGCCGATCAGGAGCTGGCCCGCACGCTCTCTCGCCTCAGCGGCGAGATCCAGAGCGCGTCGCGGCTGCTGGCCACCGCAACCAGCGAGCAGGAGCGGGAGCATCAGGGGCGCTTGCTCACTCTGCAGGGGCAACAGCTACAACAGGTGCTGGCGCAACTTGGTCGTGGGCAGGGTTCAACAAGCCTCGATCAGCTTAGTCAGAGCATCATCGGCAATCTGGGCCAGCAGGGCTGGCTGGTGGGAGAGCGACTGACCCTGATGGCGCAGGGCGAGGCGCAGCGGGCCCGTCTGGTGGCGGCGGCCGGACAGATCGCCGAGCTGGCGAGAAGCCAGATGGAGAACGCCGAAACCGTGATGGTGGCGGGATTGGGTTCCCTCTACCAACAGCAAGGCGCGCAGGCGACCCGGACGCTGGATCGCTTGCTGGAGCAAGATCTCGACTGGCTGGAGCAGATGACCGAGCTGCGCCATCGCACCCTGATGCAGCAGCAGCGCATCGAAGAGATGTGGCGCAGCGAACGGCAGGAACAGTTGCAAACGCTATTGCAAGAGGGGCAGCGGGAGCTGGCTATCTTGCAACTGCGGGCCGGGGCAGTGACCGATCCGGCACGTCGTCAGGCGGTGGAGCAGGCGCTGACCGTGCTGGCACAGAGCGACAAGCTGATGCAACTGCGCAGCGACTGGCTCGGCAAGGGGGAGGCGCTGCGGGTGCTGGCCAGTGCCAATGAGGCCCTGATGAGCAGCCTCAACCAGCAGGTCGGTGAGCTGGTCAGCCGTGCCCGCGATTCGCTGGGGCAGAGCCAGCAGGCGCTAAGTCAACGTCTCAGGCTGCTGGAGCAGGCGCTGATGGGCATTGGCCTGCTCACGCTGGTACTGCTGATGCTGCTGATGTGGCGCATGGTCTACGGCCGGATCGTCTGGCCGCTGCAACGGGCGGTGGCGGGGATGAGCCGGTTGGTGCGCGGGGATCTGGCCCTCCTTGAGCCGATCGCCAGTACCGGGCGCGATGAGCTGGCGGAGTTGGGCCGGGCCCTGCAGGTGTTTCGTGACAATGCGGTGGAGCTGGGCCGTTATCAGCGCGAGCTGGAGTCACGGGTCGAGGAGCGCACTGGCCAGCTCAGTCACGCCAACGAGCGGCTCAATGAGGAGGTGGCGAAGCAGCGGCAGGCCCGCGCCGAGGCAGAACAGGCCAACCGCGCCAAGTCGGTGTTTCTCGCTACCATGAGTCACGAGATCCGCACCCCCATGAACGGCATTCTCGGGGGCCTGACGCTGCTGGAAGATACCCACCTGAGTGATACCCAGCAGCGCTATCTGGCCGCCATCGAGCACAGTGGCGAATCCCTGCTGGAGATCCTCAACGACATTCTCGACTACTCCAAGATAGAAGCGGGCCATGTGGAGGCGCGCCGCGAGCCCTTCCCCCTGTTCCAGCTGGTGGATGAACTCAGCGCGCTGTTTCGGCCAAAGGCAGCGGCCAAGGGGGTCACCCTGGCGCTGGAATATGCGCCCGGGCTGGCGCCTGTGGTCGAGGGGGATCTGGGCAAACTGCGGCAGGTGCTCGGCAACTTGCTTGGCAATGCAGTCAAGTTTACCGCCCGTGGCCAGATTACCCTGACGGTGGCGCCCCTTGTCTGTCACGGCCCTTGCGCCGAGCCCTGCATCCGGTTTGTGGTGCGCGATACCGGCCCCGGCATTCCGGCCGATGAGCAGGAGGCGGTGTTCGAGGCGTTTCGCCAGCGCAAGCGTGATATAGGCCATCAGGGCGGCACCGGGCTGGGACTGGCGATCAGCCGCAAGCTGGTGGCCGCCATGGGGGGCGAGCTGAACCTTGTCAGCAAACCGGGCAAGGGGTGTGAATTCAGCTTCAGTTTGCCGTTGCAGCGTTCGAGCGCCCAGCTGCCTGCCGAGGCGCAACCGCTGCACCTTGGCCAGTCCCGTGACATCCTGCTGGTGGAGGATAACGAGATCAACCGGCTGGTGGCGCACGGCATGCTGACCCGCCTCGGCCATCGCGTCACCCTGGCGGAGGATGGTCGCAGTGCGCTGGCGCTGGTGACCGAGCGTCCCTTCGAGCTGGCGCTGCTCGATATCAATCTGCCCGATATGGACGGCATGACCCTGCGCGAGGATCTGGCAGCCATCAGCGAGGAGATGCATGAGCGGCAGCTGCCCGCCATCGCCATCTCGGCCCAGATGTATCCAGAGGATATCCGCCACTGCCTTGCCGCCGGGTTTGTCGATTTTGTCGGCAAGCCGGTACGGCTGGCGGTGCTGGCGAACGCCATCGATCAGCTGTTTCGGCAAGAAGGGGCCTCTATCGAGCCGCAGGTTCAGTTATCAGTAGCCGTGCCCCCAACTAAACAGCCTGAGTGGGCCAATCCGGTGCTGGACGCCGATCTGCCCCTGCTCGGTATGGCGCGGATCCGCCAGCTGGTCGCGCTGTTTGAGTCGCAAGGGCGGGTGTTGGTAGATAAGTTGGCTCAGGATGAGGGAAGTGAGCAACGTCAGCTGGCGCATAAGCTCAAGGGGAGTGCGCTGGCGCTGGGGTTGACCGAATTTGCCAGCCACTGTGCGGCTCTTGAGGCGGGAGGCGGGGAGCCTGCGGCAATCGGGGCGCAATTTGACGCGGCGGTGAGCGGGTTGCAGCAGTGGCTGGTGGCAAACAGGGATGCGCAGCCCTGATCCCTGCTGGCGATGCACAACGTTTAGGGAGGGGGCCAGCCCCTGCGCCGTTATTCGCTCTCGCGAAACAGCACCTGCTTGCACTTGGCACAGACCCATTCCCGGCGAAAATCGGTCAGGTGCACCATGCCTACCTCCAGCAACTCGTGGTGGCCGCAGTGATAACAGAAGATGATGTCGCCATCGACTGATTCAGGGTGGGCCGCCAGATAGTCGGCTTTGGTGGGGAGCTGCTCCCACGAGGTGGTGGAAACATGTTTGCGTTGGCTGGTGTAGTAGACCCAGTAGAACAGAAAAAAGACAGCCAGGATCACGAATGTCAGCAGATGGTCCATCTTGAACTCCTCCGGTTAGGTGCAGCCCCTCGGATGCATGGCTGCAATCAGCTCCATCATCATTAAATTTGTTTCGAATGAATATGTTACAGGATGGATAAAGAGGGCGTTGTGATCCCCTTCGGGTTTTGCCCGCCCGCAGCGGGATGAAAAATGTGCCGTTTGGCGGAGCGGCCAGGGTATTGAACGGGGAGGGAATCTTGTTTTTTACAACATAAATTCAACATTTTTTTAGGTGGTTGGACTGTCTCTTTGATCCAGCTCACGTTACAATGCCCGCGCCCACTTCACCTAACGCGCAAACGATTTTCAGGAGAGAAACGGATGTTGAAACGTGACATGACCATCGCCAATTATGATCCGCAATTGTGGCAGGCCATCACAGACGAAACCCGTCGTCAGGAAGAGCATATCGAGCTGATTGCGTCTGAGAACTACACCAGCCCCCGTGTCATGGAAGCCCAGGGCTCCCAGCTGACCAACAAGTACGCTGAAGGTTACCCCTCCAAGCGTTACTACGGTGGTTGCGAGTATGTGGATGTGGTCGAAACCCTGGCTATCGAGCGCGCCAAAGAGCTGTTCGGTGCCACTTACGCCAACGTGCAGCCGCACTCCGGCTCCCAGGCCAACAGTGCCGTCTACATGGCCCTGCTGCAGCCGGGCGACACCGTGCTGGGCATGAACCTGGCCCACGGTGGTCACCTGACCCACGGCTCTCCGGTCAACTTTTCCGGCAAGCTCTACAACATCGTGCCTTACGGTATCGATGAGTCAGGCAAGATCGACTACGACGACATGGAGCGTCAGGCTGTCGAGCACAAGCCGAAGATGATGATCGGTGGCTTCTCCGCCTACTCCGGTATTGTTGACTGGGCCCGCATGCGCGAAATCGCCGACAAGGTCGGTGCCTACCTGTTCGTCGACATGGCTCACGTGGCTGGTCTGATTGCCGCTGGCGTCTACCCGAACCCGGTTCCCCACGCTCACGTGGTCACCTCCACCACTCACAAGACCCTGGCCGGTCCGCGCGGTGGTCTGATCCTCTCCGCCGCTGACGACGAGGAGCTCTACAAGAAGCTCAACTCTGCCGTCTTCCCGGGTGGTCAGGGTGGCCCGCTGATGCACGTCATCGCCGGTAAAGCCGTTGCCTTCAAAGAGGCGCTGGAGCCGGAGTTCAAGACCTATCAGGCTCAGGTAGTGAAGAACGCCAAGGCGATGGCCGCCACCTTTATCGAGCGCGGTTACAAGATCGTCTCCGGCGGAACCGACAACCACCTGATGCTGGTTGATCTGATCGGTCGCGAGCTGACTGGTAAGGATGCTGACGCTGCGCTGGGCAAAGCCAACATCACCGTCAACAAGAACTCCGTGCCGAACGATCCGCGCTCCCCGTTCGTCACCTCCGGTGTGCGGATCGGTACCCCGGCTATCACCCGCCGCGGTTTCAAGGAAGCCGAGTCCATCGAGCTGACCCACTGGATCTGCGACGTACTGGACAACCACGATAACGATGCCGTGCTGGCCACCGTGCGCGAGAAGGTGCTGGATATCTGCCGCCGCTTCCCGGTTTATGGCTGATAAGTCAGACCATCCGGTTTGAGACCAATGCCACCTGCGGGTGGCATTGTTTTTTCTGGCTTTTACCGGTTTTGGATGGCCGTGCTACACTGGCCGACCTAGATCCTGGCCCGCCGGGCCGGTCCCTGTTCCATTAACGCCGGAGGTCCGATGCATTGCCCATTCTGTAGTGCGGTTGATACCAAGGTGATCGATTCCCGCTTGGTGGCAGAAGGCCATCAGGTGCGCCGCCGTCGTGAGTGTCTGCTCTGTCACGAGCGTTTTACCACCTTCGAGATGGCCGAGCTGGTGATGCCCCGCGTCATCAAGTCCAACGGCTCCCGCGAGCCATTCAACGAAGACAAGCTGCGCGCCGGCATCCTGCGGGCGCTGGAGAAGCGGCCGGTGAGCATGGAGGCCATCGAAAAGGCGGTCAACCATATCAAATCCCGCCTGCGAGCCACCGGCGAGCGCGAAGTCGCCTCCGAGCTGGTGGGCAATCTGGTGATGGATGAGCTCAAGAGTCTGGACAAGGTGGCCTATATTCGCTTTGCCTCCGTCTATCGCAGCTTCGAAGATATTCGAGAGTTCGGCGAAGAGATCGCCAAATTGGAGAAATGATGGTAGCGGATGGGTAAGCGGATATCCGCTTTGCCCCTCTCTACCTCAGGACACGCAGATATCCGCGAATTTGGCGAAGAGATTGCCAAGCTGGAGAAGTAAACCGCCATTCTCACCCATGTTGCCGCGTCCGATTACGCTGCGCTAATCGAACCTACGATACTGCGTAAAGTCGAGATGTGTTGTCAAAGGAGCCCGAATGTTTAGTCAAGATGATTACCAATGGATGAGTCGGGCCCTCGAACTGGCCCGCCGCGGCCGCTACACCACGGCCCCCAACCCCTGCGTCGGCGCCGTGCTGGTCAAAGATGGCGTGGTGGTTGGCGAAGGGTGGCATCAGAAGGCGGGCGAGCCCCATGCCGAGGTTTACGCCCTGCGCGCCGCCGGTGACAACGTCCGTGGCGCTACCGCCTATGTGACCCTCGAACCCTGCTCCCACCACGGTCGTACCCCCCCCTGCGCCGAAGCGCTGATCAACGCCGGCGTGGCCCGGGTGGTGGCGGCCATGGTCGATCCCAATCCCCAGGTGGGCGGGCGCGGCCTGCGGATGCTCTCCGAAGCGGGCATCAAAACCGATTTCGGCCTGCTGGCGAGCGAAGCCGAAGCGCTCAACCCGGGCTTTTTCAAGCGGATGCGTACCGCCTTCCCGCGGGTGACCGTCAAGCTGGGGGCCAGCCTCGATGGCCGCACCGCCATGGCGAGCGGCGAGAGCCAGTGGATCACCTCCCCCGATGCACGCCGCGACGTGCAGCGGCTGCGGGCCCGTCACGATGCGGTGCTCTCCAGCGCTGAAACCGTGCTGGCCGATGGTGCTTCCCTGACCGTGCGCTGGGACGAGCTACCCCCCTCGGTCAAGGCAAGTTATCCCAAAGAGACCCTGCGCCAGCCGCTGCGGGTCATCGTCGATTCGCAAAACCGCCTCACACCCGACTTGCCGCTGTTCCAGAGCGAGAGCCCGGTGCTGCTGGCTCGGCACAAGGCGTCCGGCGAGTGGCCCGCATGGGTGCAGCAGTTGGAGCTGCCACTGCTGGATGGCAAGCTGGATCTGGTCAGCCTCTTCATGCTGTTGGCCAAGCAGAACGTCAACTCGGTACTGGTCGAGTCGGGGCCGCGGCTCTGCGGCGCTCTGCTGGAGAAGGGGCTGGTGGATGAGCTGGTGCTCTATCAGGCACCCAAACTGATGGGTGACGAAGGGCGCGGCCTGTTCCATCTGCCGGGCCTGACCCGGCTGTTCCAGGCGCTCAAGCTCGCCATCAAGGACGTGCGCATGGTGGGGCCGGATATTCGCATTACCGCCAAAATAGCCTGATTTATCAATGTTCAAGGGGGCATAATCAGCCCCCGTCATCAGCAAGGTGATCTGCATGTTTACCGGAATTATCGAAGCGGTGGGAACCCTGGCCGAACTGCGCCGTCAGGGCGATGACATGGCCCTCACCGTCCACGCACCAGGTCTGGATTTTAGCGACGTCAAACTGGGCGACTCCATCGCCACCAACGGCGTCTGCCTCACCGTCGTGGCGCTCGGCGACAAGAGCTATACCGCCGACGTGTCGCTGGAAACCCTCTCCCGAACCGGCTTTGCCGCCGCCAAGGTGGGCGATCGGGTCAACCTGGAGAAGGCGCTGATGCCCACCTCCCGCCTCGGCGGCCATCTGGTCTCCGGCCACGTAGACGGAGTAGGGGAAGTGAAAAGCGTCTCCAGCAGCGGCCGCGCCATCGAGTACTGGGTCAAGGCGCCGGGCGAGCTCTCCCGCTATATCGCCGAGAAGGGCTCCATTGCGGTGGATGGCATCAGCCTCACGGTGAACGCGGTGCAGGGGGACCTTTTCCGTCTGACCATCGTGCCCCACACAGCCCAGGAGACCACCATCGCCAGCTGGAAGCCGGGCCGCAAGGTCAACCTCGAGGTGGATCAGATCGCCCGCTATCTGGAGCGGCTGATGATGGGGAAAAGTCAGGAGAGCAGCGCCTCGACCCTGACCATGGAGACGCTGGCCAAGGCCGGTTTTCTCTGACGGTGTGCGCTAAATCTGGCCACCAAAACGATTTTCTGTGATCCCGCTCTGATTGAAATGGAGCCGCTAGCCCCAATCTAGAGCAACATACACACGCATTTGCGTTGAGCCTGCGGGCTCAACCCCCAAGCACACTGATGGAGTAGCCCATGGCGCTGAGCACAACCCAGGAAATCATTGCCGATATCAAGGCTGGCAAGATGGTGATCCTGATGGATGACGAAGACAGGGAGAACGAAGGGGACCTCATCATGGCCGCCTCCTGCGTCCGTCCGGAGGATATCAACTTCATGGCCCGCTACGGCCGTGGCCTCATCTGCCTGACCCTGACCCGGGATCGCTGCAAGCAATTGGCGCTGCCGCTGATGGTGGATCGCAACAATGCCCAGTTTTCCACCGCCTTTACCGTCTCCATCGAGGCGGCAGAAGGGGTGACCACAGGTATCTCAGCCGCCGATCGTGCGGTGACCGTGCAGGCGGCAGTGGCGCCCAATGCCAAGGCGGCCGATCTGGTGCAGCCGGGCCATATCTTCCCGCTGATGGCGCAGGATGGCGGCGTGCTGACCCGCGCCGGCCACACCGAAGCCGGTTGCGATCTGGCTCGTCTGGCCGGTTTCGAGCCTGCCGCCGTCATCGTCGAGATCCTCAACGAAGATGGCACCATGGCGCGCCGTCCGGATCTGGAGGTGTTCGCCGAGGAGCATGGCATCAAGCTCGGCACCATTGCCGACCTTATCGAGTACCGCAACCAGCACGAGACCACGGTCGAGAAGGTGGCCGAGTGCAAGTTGCCGACCGAGTTTGGCGAGTTTGACCTCATCACCTTCCGCGATACCATCGACAATCAGGTTCACTTCGCCTTGAAAAAGGGTGAGGTACAGGCCGATCAGCCGACCTTGGTGCGCGTCCATCTGCACGATGTGCTGAGCGATCTGCTGCTGACCGACCGCCACGCCGCCCGCAGCTGGCCGCTGCCCAAATCCATGGCCCGCATCGCTGACGAAGGCGGCGTGCTGGTGATTTTGGGGGCGGAATCACATGGCGCCGAGCTGCTGGCTAGGGTCAAGGGTTTTGAAGCCGCCGACAAGGGGCTAGCGCCGGAAGGAGCCAAGTGGCAGGGCACCTCGCGCCGGGTTGGTGTGGGTTCCCAGATCCTCAAGGCCCTTGGTGTAAGCAAGATGCGCCTGCTGAGTTCGCCGAAGAAGTACCATGCCCTCGGTGGTTTTGGTCTGGAAGTGGTTGAGTACATCGGCGAGTAACGTACTACCAGAGAAGTACCATCCCCTTCCGGGCGGTTTCGGTCTGGAAGTCGTGGAATTTACCGGCGAGCAAGTGCGCCGGACTGGTTACATCGCGATCATGGCCGTCTATTGCGGCCATGGTTTTTGTCGTGGGTCTGTTGTGCTAGAATGTGAGCACTTTTGACTCCGGCCCTTTTGATTGCACAGATACAGGATTTCCAATGAAGGTTATCGAAGGAAATATCGCCGCTCCTGAGGCGCGCGTTGCTATTGTTGTTGCCCGTTTCAACAGCTTCATCAACGACAGTCTGGTGAACGGCGCGGTGGACGTACTGAAGCGTCAAGGTCAAGTGCAGGACAGCAACCTGACACTGGTAAAAGTGCCGGGCGCGGTTGAAATGCCATTGGTCATCAAGAAGCTGGCCAAGAGTGGTCAATACGACGCCATCGTGGCAGTCGGTACTGTCATCCGTGGCGGCACCTACCACTTCGACCTGGTGGCAAACGAGAACAGCAAGGGCATGGCCCAGGTAATGATGGAATATGAAATTCCCGTTGCCTTCGGTGTGCTGACCACTGAAAACATTGAACAAGCCATCGAGCGTGCAGGTACCAAGGCGGGTAACAAGGGTGCAGAGGCTGCACTGGCAGCGCTCGAAATGATCAACGTCCTGAAAGAACTGGACGTGTAACGAGGAGAAGTACATTGAAACCGTCTGAGCGCCGTAAAGCCCGCCATTGCGCCACCCAGGCCATCTACCAGTGGCAGATGACCAAGGCTAACGTGGGTGACATCGAAGAGCAGTTCAAGATCGATCAGGACACCAAGGGTGTAGACCTGAACTATTTCCGCGATCTGCTGTTCGGGGTAGCCCTCCACTGCAGCGAGCTGGACAAGGTGTTTGCACCTTTCCTCTCCCGTCCGCTGGAAGAAGTGGACATGGTGGACAAGGCGATCCTGCGTCTGGCGACCTACGAGCTGACCCGTCGTGATGATGTACCGCCGCGCGTGGTCATCAACGAAGCGATCGAGCTGGCCAAAGCTTTTGCTGCCGATGACAGCCACAAGTTTGTCAACGGTGTACTGGACAAGGTGATCAAGTCGCTGAACAAGCGTTGAGCCTGCTGTCCGTCAGCATCTAAGAGAGGAGCCAGCTTATTGCTGGCTTTTTACTGTATGGGTGAATTTGAGCTGATTGATAAGTACTTCAAGGTCCCCCACGCCCGCAAGGACGTGGTGATGGGCCCTGGAGATGACTGTGCCCTGCTGACCCTGCCCCCCGATACCCAGCTGGCGGTGAGCACCGACACTCTGGTGAGCGGCGTACACTTCTTTCCCGACATGGATCCGGTGGATCTCGGCTACAAGGCGCTGGCGGTCAATCTCTCCGATCTCGCCGCCATGGGGGCCGAGCCGCGCTGGGTGTCGCTGGCACTGACCCTGCCTGCCATCAACGAAGGTTGGGTTGCCGGGTTTGCCGAAGGGTTTCTGGAGCTGGCCGAGTACTACAATGTGGCGCTGGTGGGCGGAGACATGACCCGCGGGCCGCTCTCCATCACCATCTCGGTGAAGGGGTCGGTGCCTGCCGGGCGCGCCTTGATGCGCAGCGGCGCCAAAGCGGGTGACGGCATCTATGTCACCGGCACTCTGGGGGATGCCGCGCTGGCGCTCTCCCACCTGCTGGGCAAACGCACCCTCAACGAGAACCAGCTGGCGGCCGTGCTGCCACGGCTCGACCACCCCCATCCCCGCATTCTGGCCGGTCAGGCCCTGCGCGGGCTGGCGGGCAGTGCGCTGGATCTCTCCGATGGGCTGGCATCGGATCTCGGCCATATCCTCAAGGCCTCCGGCGTGCGGGCCCAGATCGATCTCGATCTGCTGCCGCTCTCGCCGGTGCTGCAGGATGCGGTGAGCGAGCAGGAGGCGTGGCAACTGGCGCTGGCCGGTGGCGATGACTACGAGCTCTGCTTTACCGTTCCGGAGGAGCACCGCGGCGCGCTCGATACGGCGCTGGCCCACAGCGGGGTCAAGTTCAGCCGCATTGGCCGCATCGTGGCGGGCGAGCCGGGCATCGATTACCTGCGTGGCGACCAGGCGGTCGAGTTGCAACTGAAAGGGTGGGATCACTTCGCATGAGTTTGTTCAGGATAAAGCCCGAGCTGACACGACTGGATCTGAAAAATCCGCTTCACTTTTTGGCGGTGGGGTTTGGTTCCGGTCTCAGCCCCAAAGCGCCGGGCACCATGGGCACCCTGGCGGCCATTCCGCTCTACCTGCTGGTGAGCGGGCTGCCGACCCACTGGTTTATCGCTCTGCTGGTGGTGGGGTTCCTGATCGGTATCCGCATCTGCCAGAGCGCCACCGATGCCATCGGCATGCCGGATCACGGCGCCATCGTCTGGGACGAGGTGATCGGCTTTGGCGTCACCATGATCGCCGCGCCAGCCGGTTGGGAGTGGGTGGTGGCGGGCTTTGCGCTGTTCCGGTTGTTTGATGTGCTCAAGCCCTGGCCCATCTCCTGGTTTGATCGCCGGATCCACGGTGGCCTGGGCATCATGCTGGACGATCTGATCGCCGGCCTGTTCGCCCTGTTTTGTATGCAATTACTGGCATTCTGGCTCGGTTGAGAGCCATCTTCCGGGGGATGACCGTTCTGGCATCCCCCGATTTATATCTGCTTAATTTTCATTCATCGGCATATGCTGCCGTTTATCATCCATTTCACATAAATATTCACTACTCATTCGGGGCTGGTGATTGTTTTGGAAATAGTGATAAATGCTGCTTGTTGCGTTGTTGTTGAAATTAAAGTAATGATACCAATAGATGTACGGACGCACCGGCCATTTTTGTGATGAAAATCATCATTTATCTCTACCGAATTGGTGGTTATCTGCACAAAACATTGCGGAATTGTATAACTCAATCATTTACACCCGTGGTCAAACCGTCTAAGTTACTCGCGGGTTATTCCAAAAAAATGCAAAAAACCCGCCCGGATCGCTGGTTTCGCTGCCTCATGGATTGAGCAAATATTGCCCAAGGTAACAACCGGCATCTGCGGCTGATTTACGGACGAATTATTTGGGACGGATGTCCCCCGCAGAGGTAAACATGTCCTTGCTCGAAGTAAAGAACTTGCGGATCGAGTACCCCTCCCGCTACGGGGTGCTGGCCGCGGTGAAGGATCTCTCTTTCTCTATCGAAAAGGGTGAGATTGTCGGGGTGGTCGGTGAATCCGGCGCCGGCAAGTCCACCATCGGCAACGCCGTTATCGATCTGCTGAGCCCGCCGGGTCGCATCGCCCGTGGCGATATCTATCTCAATGGCGAGCTCATCTCCGGCAAGAGCCAGAACGAGATGCGGGCCATCCGTGGCTCCCGTATCGGGTTCATCTTCCAGGACCCCATGACCTCCCTCAACCCGCTGTTCACCGTTGAGCATCAGCTGGTGGAGACCATTCTGGCCAATACCGACCTCTCTCGCGAGGCTGCTTTTGCCAAGGCATTGGAGCTGATGGGGGCGGTGGGTATTCCGCAGCCGGAGCTGCGCATCAAACAGTATCCGCACCAGTTCTCCGGTGGCATGCGTCAGCGGGTGGTTATCGCCATCGCGCTCTCCTGCGATCCGGAGCTGATCATCGCAGATGAACCGACTACGGCGCTGGACGTCTCCATTCAGGATCAGATCCTCCAGCTTATCCGCGCCCTCTGCAAAGAGCGTCAGGTGGGCTGCATGCTGGTGACCCATGACATGGGCGTGGTCTCCAACGTTACCGACAAGGTGGCGGTGATGTATCGCGGCGATCTGGTGGAGTTCGGCCTGACCGAACAGGTGCTGGGCAGCCCCAATCACCCCTATACCCGCAGCCTCATCTCGGCGGTCCCCCGTTCCGATGTGAAGCTGGTGCGCTTCCCGCTGGTCTCCTATATCGAGGATGCCAGTGCGCCGGATACCAATATCGACCTCAAGACCCACTGGCTCGGCCAGAGTCAGGACGAGCGTGCCTATGAAGGGGCGCTGCTGCGGGTGGAGAATGTCGATCTGAAATTCGTCACCAAGGACTCCATCTTCCCGAGCCGCCGCCAGTATGTGCGCGCCTGCAACAACATCAGCTTCGAGATCTTCGAAGGGGAGACCTTCGGTCTGGTGGGGGAATCGGGCTCCGGTAAATCGACCATTGCCCGCGCCATCACAGGTCTCTATCCGCCTGATACCGGCAAAATCTTCTTCGAGGGGATCGATCTGACTGCCCTCAAGAGCGAGCGCGAGCGCCGCCCGCTGCGTCGCCAGATGCAGATGGTGTTCCAGAACCCCTATTCCTCGATGAACCCGCGGATGAAGGTGCGCGACATCATTGCCGAGCCGATCCGCTTCCATCAGCTGGCGAGCAGCGAGAGCCAGATTGAGGGAATTGTCGGCGATCTGCTGGATCACGTGGGTCTCGGTCGTGGTGCCGGGGTCAAGTATCCCCACGAGTTCTCCGGCGGTCAGCGCCAGCGCATCTCCATTGCCCGCGCCCTGGCCACTCGCCCGCGCTTCCTTATCTGTGACGAGCCGACCTCGGCGCTGGATGTGTCGGTGCAGGCCCAGATCCTCAACCTGCTCAAGGATCTGCAGCAGGAGCTCAAGCTCACCATGCTGTTTATCAGCCACGATCTGCCGGTGATCCGCCAGATGTGCGACCGCATCGGGGTGATGCAGCACGGCCATTTGGTGGAAGTGGCCGAGACCGAAAAACTCTTTACCAATGCCGAGCATGAGTACAGCCGCAAGCTGATCTCCCTCATGCCGGAGTTCAAGGGAATGTCCCGCGAGGGGCTGGAAATCGCAAGCTAGGAGAGCGCCGGAGCGCCGGTCTGCTTGTCAAAAAAAGTGTCATAAGAAAGCCAAAAGCATGGAGAACAAGATGAAGAAAGGATTGTCCAAGATTGCCCTGGCGCTGTTTGCCGCCGGTTTCGCCTTCAGTGTCTCAGCCGCTGATATCAAGGTGGGTGTCGCTTCTGACGCTACTTCGCTGGATCCGCAGGAGCAGCTCTCCGGTCAGACCCTGGAGATGTCGCACCTGGTATTCGATCCCCTGATGCGTTACACCCAGGACTTGCAGTTCGAGCCCCGTCTGGCCGAGAAGTTCGAGCGTGTCGATGACAAGACCGTCCGCTTCCACCTGCGCAAAGGGGTCAAGTTCCACTCCGGTAACGACTTCACCGCTGACGACGTGGTGTGGACCGTCAACCGCCTGAAATCCTCCGTCGACTTCAAGGCGATCTTCGATCCCATCAGCGAAGTGAAGAAGGTGGATGACTACACCGTCGATCTGATCACCGCCAAGCCGTTCCCGCTGGTGCTGCAGACCGTCACCTACATCTTCCCGATGGACTCCAAGTTCTACACTGGCAAGACCGAAGCGGGCAAAGACAAGGCCGAGATCGTCAAGAATGGCGACTCCTTTGCCTCTACCCACGTCTCCGGTACTGGCCCGTTCACCGTCAAGTTCCGCGAGCAGGGTGTGAAGCTGGATTATGCCCGCAACGCCAACTACTGGGACAAAGCCTCCAAGGGTAACGTCGAGAACCTGACCGTGGTGCCGATCAAGGAAGATGCGACCCGTGTTGCTGCCCTGCTGGGTGGTGACGTGGACATGATCTATCCGGTTGCGCCCAACGATCTGGAGCGCGTGAAGAATGGCAAGGACTCCCAGCTGGTCACCCTGTCCGGTACCCGCGCCATCATCATCGAGCTGAACCAGAACACCAACCCGGCGCTGAAAGACAAGCGTGTACGTCAGGCGATCAACTACGCCATCAACCAGGTGGGTATCGTCGAGAAGATCAACAAGGGCTTCGGTACCCCTGCTGGCCAGTTGAGCCCGAAAGGCTATGCCGGTCACAACGAGGCGCTGGTACCCCAGTATGATCTGGCCAAGGCCAAGGAGCTGATGAAAGAGGCCGGTTACGAGAAAGGCTTCAAGATGACCTTCATCTCCCCGGCTGCCCGCTACGTCAACGACGTCAAGATTGCCCAGGCTGTCTCCGCCATGCTGGCCAAGATCAACATCAAGGTGGATCTGAAGACCATGCCGGTGGCCCAGTACTGGCCTGAGTTTGACAAGTGCGCCGCGGACATGCAACTGATCGGCTGGCACTCCGACACCGAAGATACCGCGAACTTCTTCGAGTTCCTGACCTTCACCAAGGACGCCAAGACCGGTATGGGCCAGTACAACTGCGCCGGTTACGCCAACGCCGAAGCTGACAAGCTGGTGATGGATGCCAACGCCGAGACCGATCCGGCCAAGCGTGCCGAGATGCTCAAGAAGGTCGAAGCCATGCTGATCGAAGATGCTGCCTACGTGCCGTTGCACTGGGAAGATCTGGCCTATGGCGCCAAGAAGAACGTCGATATCAAGCCGGTGGTCAACGTGATGAACTTCCCTTACCTGGGTGACCTGGTGGTCAGCAAGTAAGAGAACGTCGCAAGGAAGGACGGGGCGGGGTGGTCAGCTGGCCACTCCGCCCACTAACAGAAGCCTGTGCCACGACACAGGCCACGTAGAAGGACAAGCATGTTTACATTCCTGCTGAAACGGTTCTATCAGGCCGTGATAGTGATGTTCGTCATCAGCCTGGTCGCCTTCTCCATCCAGGACAACCTGGGTGACCCGTTGCGCGAGCTGGTGGGACAATCCGTCTCCGAAGCCCAGCGTCACGAGTTGCGCGAGAAGATGGGCCTTAACGATCCCTTCCTCATCAAATACAGCCGCTTTCTGAAAAATGCGGTGCATGGGGATTTGGGCACCTCCTATTTCTTCAAGCGACCCGCTCTCGAGGTGATCCTCGACAAGCTGGTGGCTACCCTTGAGCTGGTGTTTGCCGCCGCGCTCATCATCGTGGTGGTCTCCATTCCACTCGGTGTCTATTCGGCGATCCGCCCGCGCAGCATTCCCACCAAGATCATCATGGCGGGGAGCAGTATCGGCATCTCGATCCCGGTATTTTTGACCGCCATCATGCTGATGTACCTCTTCTCCATCCAGCTGGGCTGGCTGCCTGCCTATGGCCGCGGCGAGACCCGTAACCTGCTGGGCTGGGAGTCGGGCTTCTTCACCTGGGACGGCATCCTGCACCTGATCCTGCCGGCGGTGTCCCTCTCCTCCATCATGCTGCCGCTGTTTATCCGGCTGGTGCGCTCCGAGATGCTGGAGCAGCTCTCCTCCGAATACGTCAAGTTCGCCCGTGCCAAGGGGCTGGACAACAACAAGGTCTACTACAGCCACGCCCTCAAAAACACCATGCTGCCGGTCATTACCGTCGGTGGGGTGCAGATCGGCACCATGGTGGCTTACACCATTCTGACCGAGAGCGTGTTCCAGTGGCCAGGCACCGGCTTCCTGTTCCTTGAGGCGATCCACCGGGTCGATACCCCGCTGATCACCGCCTACGTTATCTTCGTGGGACTGATCTTCGTGGTGACCAATACCCTGGTCGACCTGCTCTACGGGTTGATTAACCCGACCGTTAACCTGACCGCCAAGGGGTAACAGATGACTAATGCTGTAACTGCAAGCCCAAGCCGTTGGGCACGATTCAAGAACTCTGACATCGTCTACTACTTCCTGCGGGACAAGGTAGCCATGTTCAGCTTTGCGGTGTTCGTGGTATTTGTGCTGGCGGCGCTGCTGGCCCCCTGGCTCGCCCCGCACAACGTCTATGACCAGACCAGTTTTGATCTGATGGATGCCGAGTTGCCCCCTTCCTGGCTCGAAGGTGGCGAGGAGCGCTTCTGGCTCGGTACCGATAACCAGGGGCGGGATATCTGGAGCACCATTCTCTATGGCGCCCGTATCTCCCTCACCATCGGCCTGTTTGCGGTGGCGCTGCAGCTGGTGCTCGGTATCGTCATCGGTCTGATTGCCGGTTACTTCGGTGGTCGCATTGACAACCTGTTGATGCGCTTTGCCGATGTGCAGCTGTCGTTCTCCACCATGATGGTGGCGATCATCATCTCTGCCATCTTTCAGGCAACCTTTGGCTCCGAGTTCTACTCGAAGTTCGCCATCATGATGCTGGTGGTGATCATCGGTATTGCAGAGTGGCCGCAGTACGCCCGTACTGTGCGCGCCTCTGTGCTGGCGGAGAAGAAGAAGGAGTATGTGGAAGCGGCCAAGGTGATGGGGTTCCGCGCCCCGCGCATCATGTTCCGCCACATTCTGCCCAACTGCCTGTCGCCCATTCTGGTGATCTCCACCGTGCAGGTGGCCAACGCCATCATGAGCGAGGCGGCGCTCTCCTTCCTCGGGCTGGGAATGCCGGTTGATCAGCCCTCGCTCGGTTCGCTTATCAGCGTCGGCTTCAACTACATCTTCTCCGGCTCCTGGTGGATCACCGCCTTCCCGGGTATCTGTCTGGTGGTGCTGGTGCTGGTCATCAATCTGCTGGGTGACTGGCTGCGGGATGTGTTTAACCCCAAGATCTACAAAGGGTAATCCAAGTCAGAAACGCAAAATAAGAAGGGCGCCAGTGGGCGCCCTTCTTTTGTTTGATAGCGTTAACACGTGTTCAGGCTTGCAGCCAGCTTTCGATGCTGCGCTGGATGCCTGCATCGTCCAGACCGAGCAGGGCATAGATCTCCTGCTGGGTACCCTGTTCCACGAAGCGATCCGGCAGGCCGAGGTTGAGTATCGGCTTGCACTGTTTATTGCGCATCAGCAGCTCGTTCACCGCCGAACCGGCACCGCCCATGATGGCGTTGTCTTCGATGGTGACGAAGTGATCGTGGCTGGCCGCCAGCGACAGCACCAGTGCCTCATCCATCGGTTTGACGAAGCGCATGTCCACCAGGGTGGCATCCAGTGCCTCTGCCGCCGCTTTCGCGTGGTGCAGCAAGGTGCCAAAGGCCAGAATGGCAGTGCCCTTGCCCTCTCGCAGGATACGACCCTTGCCAAGCTCCAGTGCCTGCATCTCTGACGAGATGGGGGCATCGCTCAGACTGCTGCCGCGGGGGTAACGCACGGCGGCAGGGCCTTGATGGAGATAGCCGGTATAGAGCATCTGGCGGCACTCGTTCTCGTCAGATGGCGTCATCACCACCATGTTGGGCACGGTGCGCAGGAAGCTGATGTCGAACGCTCCCTGATGGGTCGGGCCATCGGCGCCCACCAGACCGGCCCGGTCGATGGCAAACAGCACCGGCAGATCTTGCAGCGCCACATCGTGGATCACCTGATCGTAGGCACGCTGCAGGAAGCTCGAATAGATGGCCACCACAGGCTTCTTGTCGGCGATGGCAAGACCTGCGGCGAAAGTGACTGCATGCTGCTCGGCAATGGCCACATCGAAGTAGCGGTCCGGATACTGCTGGCTGAATTTCACCAGACCGGAGCCTTCGCGCATGGCGGGGGTGATACCGACCAGCTTCTCGTCTTTGGCGGCTATGTCGCACAGCCATTGGCCAAAGATGGCGGAGAAGGTGGGTTTGGCGCTGCTCGCCTTGGGCAGGGAGCAATCGTCAGGATTGAACTTGGGCACGGCGTGATAACCGATAGGGTCTTTCTCCGCCGGCTCGTAACCCTTGCCCTTCTTGGTTTTGACGTGCAGCAGTTGCGGGCCCTTGAGATTGCGCATGTTGCGGAGGGTCTCGACCAGCGCCTCGATATCGTGACCGTCGATGGGGCCGATATAGTTGAAGCCGAACTCCTCGAACAGGGTGCCGGGCACCACCATCCCCTTGAGGTGCTCTTCGGCCCGCTTGGCCAGTTCCTTGACCGGTGGCAGACCTGCCAGCACCTTCTTGCCGCCTTCGCGGATGGTGGTGTAGAGCTTGCCGGACATGACCCGGGCCAGATGGTTGTTCAGCGCCCCGACATTCTCGGAGATGGACATCTCGTTGTCGTTGAGGATCACCAGCATGTCTTTATGGACATCGCCGGCGTGGTTGAGCGCTTCAAAGGCCATCCCTGCGGTAATGGCACCATCACCGATCACTGCTACCACCTTGCGACCCAGACCTTCACTCTCGGCGGCGACCGCCATACCGAGCGCCGCACCGATGGAAGTGCTGGAGTGGCCGACGGAGAGCACGTCGTACTCGCTCTCGCCGCGCCAGGGGAAGGGGTGCAGACCGTCTTTCTGACGGATGGTGTGGATCTGATCACGGCGCCCGGTCAGGATCTTGTGGGGATAGGCCTGATGGCCCACGTCCCAGATCAGCCGATCGAACGGGGTGTTGTAGACGTAGTGCAGGGCCACGGTCAGTTCGACCGTGCCGAGACCGGAGGCAAAGTGTCCGCTGGAGCGGCTGACAGAGCGCAGCAGATATTCGCGCAGCTCGTTGCACAGCACCGGCAGCCGATCTTTGGGCAAGGAACGCAGCTCGACCGGAGTGTCCGCGAGGGCCAGGTTGGGGAAATTGCTAATATCAACGCTCATATTGTTACTGTTATCCAGCGTTTAGTGGGTTCGCTCGATGATGTAATCGGCAAACGCTTCCAGAATGTCGGTATTGTAGGGCAAGGATTGCAGGGCTGTTAAGGCTTTCCCATGCAGTTCGCGAGCCAGCTCACGGGCATTTTCGAGTCCGAGCAGGGCCGGATAGGTACTTTTCTCCAGCGCCAGGTCAGAACCTTGCGGCTTGCCCAGGGTGGCGGTATCACCTGTGATGTCGAGGATGTCATCCTGCACCTGAAAGGCGAGGCCAATCGCGGCTGCGTAGGTTTGCAGTGCAGCCAGCGTGGCGTCATCGACATCGGCTTTGCACAGGGCGCCGAGCGCCACGGCGCATTCAATCAGCGCACCGGTCTTGTGGCGGTGTACCTGCTCCAGTTCGGCAAGCGTGATCTGGCGCCCTTCGGCCTGCAGGTCCAGCGCTTGACCGCCACACATACCGAGATAGCCGGAGGCGCGGGCGAGGGTACTCAGCATCCGCACCCGGTTGGCCATCAAGGTATCGGGCATGGGGTGATCGGCCAGAATGGAGAACGCCAGGGTCTGCAGCGCATCACCGGCCAGAATGGCGGTTCCTTCGTCAAACGCCTTGTGAACGGTTGGCTGACCACGACGCAGGTCGTCGTTATCCATGGCGGGCAGGTCATCGTGCAGCAGGGAGTAGGCGTGGATGCACTCCACTGCAGCCGCAGGGCCATCCAGCAGTTCGCTCTTGACGCCCAGCATCTCGCCGACCGCGTAGACCAGAAACGGGCGAACCCGCTTGCCGCCCAGCAGCAAGCCATAACTCATGGCATCGCGCAGGCGCGGCGCCATGGCGGGCAAGGATTCAAGTTGTGCTGACAGACAGTCGTCAATACGCTGACGATGCAGACGGGAAAAATGGTCCAGCGCCACTCACTCCTCTCCTTGTTCTGGCTGGAAGGGGGCGAGCTGGTCACTGCCATCGGCTTGACTGAGCAGGATCTGGATCTTCTGTTCGGCCAGTTCCAGCTTTTGCTGACCGGCCCGTACCAGATGAACTCCCTGCTCGAACTGCTTGAGTGCCTCTTCCAGGGGTAGGGAACCTTGTTCCAGCTGATGAACGATGGTTTCCAGCTCTTCCAGAGTGGCATCAAAACTCAGACGGTCGATTTTTTTACTGGCCATGTCCATCCTCGGGGATTGAAAAAAACGGCTTATATTAACATCGACCGTCCACAGGGGGGAGGCAGAAAAGCATTGCCCCCTCAAACTCTCGCTAAACTGGCCGATAATGAGCCATCATTCTCAGTGGATGCATGCTTGCCGCTAGGGTCGCAATAGCAGAAAATTCAACAAACTATAATTAGGCATAAGAACCGGTGACAGGAGTAGGGACGTGGATCTAGGGAGCTTGTTAGGTATCGTTTTAGGATTCGGTGTCGTGATTTACGGCATGATCCTCGGTGGCTCGTTGAGCATGTTTATCGATATGCCATCGGTCTATATCACTATTCTTGGCTCAATCTTCATCGCCATGATGAAGTTCAATATCGGGCAGTTTTTTCTGGCTTTCAAGGTGGCAGGCAAAGCCTTTATGTATAAGGGCGACAAGCTCGACGACCTGATCGCCAAAGCCGTTGAACTGGCTGACGCGGCTCGCAAAGGGGGCTTTCTGGCGCTGGAGGCAGCAGAGATCCCCAATGCATTTATGAAAAAAGGGATCGACATGCTGGTGGATGGTCACGATGCCGAAGTGGTGCGCGCCGTGATGGAAAAGGATATCGACCTGACAGCCGAGCGCCATGTCATTGCCATCAAGGTCTTCCGTACCCTTGGGGATCTGGGCCCAGCCATGGGGATGATAGGTACGTTGGTGGGCTTGGTGGCCATGTTGTCAAATATGAGTGACCCCAAATCGATCGGTCCGGCAATGGCGGTGGCCTTGCTTACCACCCTGTACGGAGCGATTGAGGCCAACATGATCGCTATTCCTATTGCTGACAAGCTGGAGCTGCGCAGCGGGGAGGAGAAGCTCAGTCGTACCCTGATCCTTGATGCCATTATGGGGATTCAGGATGGCCAGAACCCGCGGGTGATCCAGTCCATGCTGCAGAACTATCTGAGCCAGTCCAAACGCAATACCGGCGCGGAGTAGGTACCATGTCTGATTGCAAATGTCCCCCCCCCGGTCTTCCTGCCTATATGGGCACCTTTGCCGACCTGATGTCGCTGCTGATGTGCTTCTTCGTGCTGCTGCTCTCCTTTGCCGAGATGGACGTACTCAAGTTCAAGCAGATCGCGGGCTCTATGAAGAATGCTTTCGGAGTGCAGAACATCCTTGAGGTGAAAGATATTCCCAAGGGAACCTCGGTGATTGCCCAGGAGTTCAGGCCCGGTCGCCCTGAGCCCACGCCGATTGATACCGTGATGCAGCAGACCATCGATATGACTCAGACCGAACTGGAGTTTCTGCCCGGCGAGGCGGATCAGGCAGGTGGTCAGGACAAGAGTGATGGCAAGCAGACGGGGGGCGATACCGCGCAGGATGCAAAGAAGGCGCAAGAACAGTCCAATACCCTGGCCAAAGCCCTCGCCGAGCAGATGAAAGATCAGATCCAGGATGGCGCCATCGAAATTGAGGCGCTGGGCCAGCAGATCATCATCCGGATCAGGGAAAAAGCGTCTTTCCCGGCCGGTTCGGCATTTTTGCAGCCACAGTTCTGGCCGGTCATTCGCAAGGTCGCGACCCTGCTCAAGGATGTGCCGGGTGAAATCACCATCTCCGGTCACACCGACAACGTGGCGACCGAAGATGAGCTGTTCCAGTCCAACTGGGAGTTGTCGTCGCAACGGGCGGTGGCGGTGGCGCACCAGATGCTGAAGGTCCCCGGTTTTGATCAGGGGCGACTGGTGGTGCAGGGGATGGCGGATTCCCAGCCATTGGTGCCCAATACCACCCCGGAAAATCGTCGGATGAACCGGCGGGTGGAGATCGCCATCATGCAGGGCAAACCGACCGTTTCGGCCCCCATTTCCGTACCGGAAGGGAAGTAAGCGAGGGGAATGTCGATGACGCAAGTGGGATCTGCATCAGGGGGCTGACGTGGATTTTGTGTTGGCTTCATATTAAGATGCCTCATCCGAACCGATTGCTGCGGCCTCCTTGCAGATGGCCGCAGTTTCTATTTTCAAGCAACCCAGGTTTCGACTATGAATCATACTCCGATGACTGTTCGCGGCGCTGAGAAGCTGCGCGAAGAGCTCGATTATCTCAAGACCGAGCTTCGTCCCCAGATTATCGAAGCGATTGCCGATGCCCGTGAGCACGGTGATCTGAAGGAAAACGCCGAATACCATGCCGCTCGCGAGCAGCAGGGGTTCTGTGAAGGCCGCATTCAGGAGATTGAAGCCAAGCTCTCCAATGCGCAGGTGATCGATGTCACCAAGATGACCAACAACGGCCGCGTTATTTTTGGCGCGACTGTGACTCTGCTCAAGAGCGAGACAGAGGAAGAGGTGGTTTACCGCATCGTGGGTGATGATGAGGCTGATATCAAACAGAACCTCATCTCTGTCAACTCCCCCATTGCCCGCGCCCTGATTGGCAAGGAAGTGGACGATGTTGCAATCGTAAAGACCCCTGCTGGCGATGTGGAATACGAAGTGCTGGAAGTTGCTTATATCTAAGCTAATGCTACAGACAATGAAACAGGGGGGCTTACGCTCCCCTGTTTGTCTTTATCTATGTGATTATTGATAAAAATCAGGACAGATACGCCTCGGTAAAGGCGTCCTGATGGCGCTGAAACAACCAGTGGCGCAGCCGTTCGATGTTGTTTTCGCTCATCTGAAAGCTCAGTGCCCAGGTGGCATGGTCGGCATTGGTTTTGATGCGCCTTACCAGTCGTCCCTGCAGTGGAAGAGGGTCCTCTTGCTCGATGCAGAGCTCGCCGTTGATGGGGGTATCGGCCACCATGTCGATTGGCAAATTTTCCACGATGAGGCCGTTGAGGGAGAGGCTGAGTACCTGAAACAGGCCCAGTTCGCTGCATAGCTTGGCTTTTTGGGTGAGACGCCAGGCGCGCGGTTGGGCAAACCCCAGCTCCCTGATGACCGGTGCAGATAACCGGGGCTCGACGAAGCCATCTTCCCCTTGGGTAAAGCTCAGGGGAAAACGCAGCTGATGGCCTGCGAAGCGGGCTTCGAGTACAAGGTGTTCGGCTTTTTGCAGCAAGCCAAGCATGGGGGCATCGAGGTGACCACTCAGAACATGGGTGTCCTGATTGCTCCCCAAGTCCCGCAGCATGGCCAGCTCATCGTCGGTCAGAATAGGATGGTGAGCCATAATGCGTGTCCGGAAGTATTCATCGCAGGTTAAGGGCTTTGCGACTACTTTGGCAAGCGACTCGGGAAGAAGTGGAATAAGGAAAGAGCGATGCTCTTTCCTTTTACTTGCGGGGCAGCTGGATTTTGGGTTCGTTGGCTTGACGATAAATGGTCAGCACATGACCCATGCTTTGCACCTTGATTGAACCGGTTTCACGGACGATAGCATCCATAACCAGTTGTTTCATTTCGCGATCTTCAGAGGCAACCTTAACCTTGATCAGCTCGTGATGGTTCAGTGCCAGATCGATCTCGGCCAGTACACCTTCGGTCAGACCATGCTGACCCAGCAGGACGACAGGCTTGAGGCTATGGGCAAGGCCCTTGAGGTACTGTTTCTGTTTATTGTTGAGAATCATCGCAATTTCTTCATAAGTCAGGGTTGAAAGGGGCGTATTCTACCCCCACTTAGCCCTTAATACTAATAACCCTTGTGGTTTTTTAAAGTCGATTATCATGACCCAGAAAAAACGTTCCCCCAGTTCAACTCGCTGGTTAAAAGAACATTTCGACGATCAATACGTCAAAAAAGCCCAGAAAATGGGCCTGCGTTCTCGTGCTGTTTTCAAGATTGACGAGATCCAGGGCAAGGATCGCTTGCTGAAACATGGCATGACCGTAGTGGATTTGGGTGCAGCCCCCGGTGGTTGGTCCCAGTTTGCGGTTGAACAGGTTGGTGATTCGGGTCGCGTTATCGCATGTGACATTTTGCCGATGGATCCCATTGCTGGTGTCGATTTCCTGCAAGGGGACTTTCGGGAGGAAACTGTACTCGGCGCTTTGCTGGAGCGAGTGGGTCCCGACAAGGTCGATGTCGTGATGTCTGATATGGCGCCCAACATGAGCGGTACCCAGCAGGTGGATCAGGCTCGCGCCATGTATCTGGTCGAGCTGGCACTGGACATGTGCAATCAGGTATTGCGTAGTGACGGCAGTTTCGTAGTGAAGGTGTTTCAGGGAGAGGGCTTTGATGCCTATCTCAATGAAATTCGTAAACTTTTCTCCGCTGTCAAAATTCGTAAACCAGACTCATCCCGCGCCAGATCACGGGAAGTCTACATTGTGGCTACCGGTTTTAAACTGTAGTACCCTAACCTTCATCGTTAACTGTCAGTCTGCGAGGTTACTGATTTGAGTGACATGGCGAAAAACTTAATCCTGTGGCTGGTCATCGCCGTCGTTTTGATGTCGGTGTTCAATAGCTTCAGCCCCAGCGATACCACCAGTCGCCAGCTGGACTATTCCAGCTTCGTTAAAGAGGTGACCCAAGAGCAGATCCGTGAAGTACGGATGGACGGTAAGGTCATTAATGGCGTCAAGCGTACTGGTGAACGATTTACCACCATCATCCCTGCGCCGGATCCCCAGCTGCTCAACGACATGCTCAATCACAATGTCAAAGTGATGGGCGAGAAGCCGGAAGAGCCGTCTCTGTTGACCTCTATCTTCATCTCCTGGTTCCCGATGCTGCTGCTGATCGGTGTCTGGGTCTTCTTCATGCGTCAGATGCAGGGCGGCGGTGGCAAAGGTGCCATGTCGTTCGGCAAGAGCAAGGCTCGCCTAATGAGCGAAGATCAGATCAAGACCACCTTTGCTGATGTTGCAGGTTGCGATGAAGCCAAGGAAGAGGTGAAGGAGCTGGTCGACTATCTGCGCGACCCGAGCAAATTCCAGAAATTGGGTGGCAAGATCCCGACCGGTGTGCTGCTGGTGGGTCCTCCCGGTACCGGTAAGACCCTGCTGGCCAAGGCCATTGCGGGCGAGGCCAAGGTGCCGTTCTTCACCATCTCAGGTTCCGATTTCGTGGAGATGTTCGTCGGTGTTGGTGCCTCCCGGGTGCGTGACATGTTCGAACAGGCCAAGAAATCTTCCCCCTGCATCATCTTCATCGATGAAATTGATGCGGTCGGTCGTCAGCGTGGCGCCGGTCTGGGTGGTGGTCACGATGAACGTGAGCAGACCCTTAACCAGATGCTGGTCGAGATGGATGGCTTTGAAGGCAATGAAGGCATTATCGTCATCGCTGCCACCAACCGTCCTGACGTACTGGATCCGGCACTGCTGCGTCCGGGCCGTTTCGACCGTCAGGTTGTGGTCGGTCTGCCGGATGTCCGTGGTCGCGAGCAGATCCTGAAAGTGCACATGCGCAAAGTTCCGTTGGCGGATGACGTGAATCCGGCACTGATTGCCCGTGGTACCCCCGGTTTCTCCGGTGCGGATTTGGCCAACCTGGTCAACGAAGCTGCCCTCTTCTCCGCCCGTGAGAGCCGCCGAGTGGTCTCCATGGCCGAGTTCGAGAAGGCCAAGGACAAGATCATGATGGGTGCGGAACGCCGCTCCATGGTGATGAAAGAGTCCGAGAAAGAGATGACTGCATATCATGAGGCTGGTCACGCCATCATTGGTCGTCTGGTTCCGGATCATGACCCGGTTTACAAGGTCTCCATCATTCCGCGCGGTCGTGCGCTGGGTGTGACCATGTATCTGCCGGAGCAGGATCGCTGGAGCCACTCCAAGCAGCATCTGGAGTCAATGATCTCCAGCCTGTATGGCGGTCGCCTGGCAGAAGAGCTGATCTATGGTGCCGAGAAGGTATCGACCGGCGCGTCCAACGATATCGAGCGGGCGACCGACATTGCACGCAAGATGGTGACCCAGTGGGGTATGTCCGAGCGTCTCGGCCCAATGCTCTATGCGGAAGAAGATGGCGAGGTGTTCCTCGGTCGCAGCATGGCCAAGGCCAAGCACATGTCCGACGATACCGCTCGCGTTATCGATGCCGAAGTCAAGCAGGTCATCGACCGCAACTACGCCCGTTCCAAGCAGATCCTGCTGGATAATATGGACGTGTTGCACAGCATGAAAGATGCGCTGATGAAGTACGAAACCATCGATGCCAAGCAGATCGATGATCTGATGGCCCGTCGCGAGGTTCGTGCTCCGAGCAACTGGCATGACGAGCACGGTGATACCCCGCAAGGCGGTTCCACCGTGGCTGCCGAGGCCAAGCCTGCCGATGAGGCTGCACCGGTGGCGGATGTCACTATCGACAAAGCCAACGACGCTCCGGCCAAATAATTGTGACTCTCCAAACCCCGGGCTTGCCCGGGGTTTTTCTTTATCAGATGGACGTGAAAATGCAGTTAACCAGCAAGGGGCTCAGCCTCTCCCTCGATCGTCCCCATGTGATGGGGATCCTCAATGTGACGCCCGACTCCTTCTCCGATGGCGGTAATTTCAACCAGTTTGAACGGGCAATGGCCCATGCGCGCCAGATGGTCTCTGACGGTGCGACCCTCATCGACATCGGTGGCGAGTCAACCCGCCCTGGCGCGCCCGATGTGAGCGAGCAGGAGGAGCTGGACAGGGTCATTCCTGTCGTGGAGCAGATGGTTCGTGAGCTGGATGTGATGATCTCCCTCGATACCTCCAAAGCGGCTGTGATGCGGGAGGGTTGCAAGGCGGGTGCCCATCTGATCAACGATGTGCGGGCGCTGCAAGAGCCTGGAGCGCTGCAGGCCGCGGCCGAAGCGCGGGTTCCGGTCTGTCTGATGCATATGCAGGGGCAGCCGAGAACCATGCAAGTCGAGCCGCACTATGACGACCTGATTGGGGAGGTACGCGCCTTCTTTGATGAGCGTATTGCGGCTTGTCTGGCGGTCGGGATCCGTCGTGAAGAGCTGTTGCTGGATCCGGGATATGGCTTTGGCAAAACCCTTGCACACAACTATCAGCTGTTGGCGGCTCAAAAGGAACTGCTTGATTATGGCTTGCCGCTATTGGTGGGGATGTCGCGAAAGTCTATGATAGGCAACCTGCTGGGCCGTCCGGTGGATGAGCGTCTGGCGGGCAGTCTGGCATGCGCCCTTATCGGCATGCAGCATGGGGCCCGCATCATCAGGGTACACGATGTACGGGAGACCATGGACGCATTGCGCGTCGGTTGGCTGGCAATGACGGGACAAGATTTTATTTCCAAATAATAAAGAGAACAGACAATGGCAAGAAAGTATTTCGGTACCGATGGTGTGCGCGGCAAGGTTGGCGAATACCCGATCACCCCTGATTTTGTAATGAAATTGGGTTGGGCTGCCGGCAAGGTGCTCTCCAAGAAGGGCACCAAAAAGGTGCTGATTGGCAAAGATACCCGCATCTCCGGTTACATGCTGGAATCCGCGCTGGAAGCGGGGCTCTCCGCGGCAGGCCTTAAAGCCATTCTGATGGGACCCATGCCAACACCGGCGGTTGCCTACCTGACTCGCACCTTCCGTGCCGAAGCTGGCATCGTCATCAGCGCTTCCCACAACCCCTTCTATGACAACGGCATCAAGTTCTTCTCCGCCGATGGCACCAAGCTGCCCGATGATGTCGAGCTGGCGATCGAAGCCGAGCTGGATCACGAGCTCAAGTGTGTCGAGTCTGCCGAACTTGGCAAAGCGGTGCGCATTGATGATGCCGCCGGTCGCTATATCGAATTTTGCAAGAGCACCTTCCCCTCCCACATGAATCTGGATGGGGTGAAAATGGTGGTCGACTGTGGCCACGGCGCCACTTACCACATTGCGCCGTCGGTTTTCCGCGAGCTGGGTGCCGAAGTGATCACCATGGGCTGTGCCCCGGATGGTCTCAACATCAACGATGGTGTCGGTTCGACTGCGCCTGACGCACTGGTTGCCAAGGTGCTGGAGTGCAAGGCCGATCTGGGGGTTGCCTTTGATGGTGATGGTGACCGTCTGATCATGGTCGACCATACCGGCTATCTCATCGACGGTGATGAAGTGCTCTATATCATCGCGCGCGATGCCCTGCGCAATGGTCGACTCAAAGGCGGTGTCGTCGGCACCCTGATGGCCAACATGGGTCTGGAGCTGGCGCTGCAAACCCTGGGTATTCCGTTTGCCCGTGCCAAGGTGGGTGACCGCTATGTGCTGGAGATGATGGAAGAGAAGGGCTGGCGCATCGGTGGCGAGAACTCCGGCCACATTATCTGTCTTGATCAAACCACTACGGGTGATGGCATCGTGGCCGCCTTGCAGGTACTTACCGCCATGCGCAGTGCCGAGATGCCGCTTGCCAAGCTGCGCTCCGGCATGAGCAAGTTCCCGCAGGTGCTGGTGAATGTTCGCTTTGCCGAAGGCAAGGATCCGCTGGCCGCTGATGCTGTCATGGCTGAGGTTGCCAAGGTGGAACAGGAGCTGGCTGGTCGTGGTCGCGTACTGTTGCGTAAATCAGGTACCGAACCGCTGATCCGGGTCATGGTCGAAGGGGAGCATGAACAGCAGGTGCGTGATATGGCTCAGCGCATCGCCAAGCAGGTTGAATCGGCGTTTTAATGAACAGTTGGGGCGGCTTTTTAGCCGCCCTGGTTGTATCTTGTTCAAACGATTCAAAAATTTAAAAATAGCACTTGTCAGCTGAGCATCCTCTGGATATTATCAGCCCCGCTTTCGCAAGGGAGTTGCCGATGGGACATCGCAAGCCGTTTGTAGCAGCCAACTGGAAGTTGCACGGTAGTAAGTCGCAGTTAGAGCAGTTTACGAGTCAGTGCCTAAACGGCGTTGACGGAAAAGTAGATGTGGTTCTCTGTCCTTCCCATGTGCATCTCGACTTTAGCGCTTCACTGCTTAATGAGCAGAAGGTAATAAAGTTGGGGGCTCAGAATGTGAGTCAGCACGCGACTGGCGCTTACACTGGAGAAATCTCGTGTCGGATGCTGGTAGAGGCAGGGTGTCATTACGTATTGGTAGGGCACTCCGAGCGCAGGCGTCTCTTTGGTGAGACCAGTTTTATCGTCGCAGAGAAGTTTGCGGCAGCCAGAGCGGCAGGCTTGATTCCAATCCTCTGTTTAGGTGAATCAGGTGCGGCTAGGCAGGCGAGAAGAGCCTTCGAGGTGATCGCTGAAGAGCTGGATATCGTCATAGAGAAAAATGGCGCGATGGCTTTCGATAATGCTATCATCGCCTACGAGCCGATTTGGGCTGTAGGTACAGGTAAATGCGCCACACCCGAGCAGGCACAAGAGGTTCATTCCTTTATACGTGGTCGCTTGGCGGAGGATACTCCGGTAATAGGTGAGAAAGTTAGAATCATCTATGGTGGGAGCGTAACGCCGAGCAACGCGAGAGATTTGTTTGCACAGCCCGATATTGATGGCGGACTGATTGGCGGAGCAAGCCTCGATAGCGATGCGTTTTTAGGAATTGTTGAAGCGGCAAAGGGTGCAAGTTAAATGTACGAGATTCTTCTAGTCGTTTATCTGCTGGTTTCACTGGCTCTGATTGGTCTGGTGATGATTCAGCAAGGTAAAGGGGCTGATATGGGCGCCTCCTTCGGCGCAGGGGCATCGAACACAGTATTCGGCTCCGGTGGTTCAGGCAGTTTCCTGACCCGAACAACAGCAATTTTGGCTACTCTGTTTTTCGTTATCAGCCTGGTGCTTGGATCTATGTCCAGCAATAAGGTAAAGCAGGGTAGTGAGTGGGAAAATCTGCAACAAACCCAACAGGTTGAGCAGACCAAAGCGCCAGTGAAGAAAGATACTGACGTTCCCGAGTAAGAGTTTTGCCGTGGTGGTGGAATTGGTAGACACGCTATCTTGAGGGGGTAGTGCTCTAGGGTGTGCGGGTTCGAGTCCCGCCCACGGCACCAATTAAGCAGTGAGCTCGGGAAACCGAGTGTATTATAGCCAGTCAGTCTTGTATCGAGAGAGTGAAGTGGCTATAATCTCGCACGATTTCGGACGCGGGGTGGAGCAGCATGGTAGCTCGTCGGGCTCATAACCCGAAGGTCGTCGGTTCAAATCCGGCCCCCGCAACCAAATTTCACGCATTTCCTACGCTCAGGAAGGCGGTCGCTGCGAGGCGACAATCAGGGTAAAGCGCCAAGCCCCGATTTGACATCGGGGCTTTTTGTTATGTGCAATTTACTCTGAATCGATATCTATCTGGGCTTTATGCCCTTTTTTTGTTTTTCGGAGGGTGACTTTGGCTACGTTGGAACAACGTTTGACCGATCTGCTCGAGGCTCCGGTCGTTGCCTTGGGTTTTGAACTTTGGGGTATTGAGTTTATCCGCGCGGGTAAACACTCCACCTTGCGTGTCTATATCGACGGCGAGCAGGGTGTGACTGTCGAGAACTGTGCTGAAGTCAGCCATCAGGTTGGCGCCATCATGGACGTCGAAGATCCCATCACCGAGGAGTACTACCTCGAGGTATCCTCCCCAGGCCTGGATCGTCCCCTGTTCAAGGTTGCCCATTTCGAAAAATACGTTGGCCAAGAGGCGGCGGTAACGCTTCGGATGGCAACAAACAACCGCCGCAAGTTCAAAGGCGTAATCAAAGCTGTGCAAGGCGACATGATCACCCTGACAGTAGATGGTAAGGACGACGTGTTGGCTTTCACCAATATCCAAAAAGCGAACATAGTGCCGAACTTTGGTTAACGAGGCTATCGGATATGAATAAAGAGATTTTGCTGGTCGTTGACGCAGTATCCAACGAGAAAGCGGTACCCCGCGAGAAGATCTTCCAGGCTCTGGAAACCGCGCTGGCGACTGCGACCAAGAAGAAATATGAAGGCGAGATTGAAGTTCGGGTCGAAATCGATCGCAAGACCGGTGACTACGACACTTATCGCCGCTGGGTAGTCATTGCGGATCAAGCCGCGATGGAGAACCCCTACGCGGAAATCACCTTGGAAGCGGCGCAGATCGATCAGCCGGAAATCCAGATCGGTGAGTATGTTGAAGACCAGATTGACTCTGTGACCTTCGACCGTATCACTACCCAGACCGCCAAGCAGGTTATCGTGCAGAAAGTGCGCGAAGCCGAGCGTTCACAAGTAGTTGATCAGTTTAAAGATAAAGAAGGCACCATCATCAGTGGTGTGGTCAAGAAGAGCAACCGCGACAACGTCATCCTGGATCTGGGCAGCAATGCTGAAGCCGTGATCTTCCGTGATGACATGCTGCCGCGTGAAACCTTCCGCCCGGGCGACCGTGTCCGTGGCCTGCTGTATGCAGTGCGTCCGGAAGCCCGTGGTTCCCAGCTTTTTGTCAGCCGTTCCAGCCCGGACTTCCTGAAAGAGCTGTTCCGTATCGAAGTACCGGAGATCGGTGAAGAGATGATCGAAATCATGGGCGCTGCCCGTGATCCGGGTTCCCGCGCCAAGATCGCGGTGAAGACCAACGATCGTCGTATCGACCCGATCGGTGCCTGTATCGGTATGCGTGGTGCCCGTGTGCAAGCTGTCTCCGCCGAGCTGAGCGGTGAGCGTGCAGACATCGTGCTGTACGATGACAACCCGGCCCAGTACGTGATCAATGCCATGGCACCTGCCGATGTGGCCTCCATCATCGTTGATGAAGACAACCACACCATGGATATCGCCGTGGAAGCTGCCAACCTGGCTCAGGCCATCGGTCGCAATGGTCAGAACGTGCGTCTGGCCTCCCAGCTGACCGGTTGGGAGCTGAACGTGATGACCGTTGAGGACATGCGTGCCAAGCACCAGGCCGAAAACGACCGCATCATGAACCTGTTCACCAGCACTCTGGATATCGACGACGATTTCGCCGGTCTGCTGATGGAAGAGGGCTTCTCTACCCTGGAAGAGATCGCCTTTGTACCGGTCAACGAGCTGCTGGCTATCGACGGTCTGGATGAAGACATGGTCGAAGAGCTGCGCAAGCGCGCCAAAGATGCCCTGACTACCAAGGCACTGGCCAAAGAAGAGTCTTTCGATGGCGTTGAGCCGTCCGAAGAGCTGCTCAATCTGAACGGTCTGAGCCGCGAACTGGCTTACGCTCTGGCGGGCCGTGGCGTGGGCACCCTGGAAGATTTGGCTGAGCAAGGTATCGATGACCTTGCTGATATTGAAGGGCTGACTGCCGAGAAGGCAGGTGAGCTCATTATGGCTGCTCGCAATATCTGTTGGTTCGGAGAAGAGCAGTCCGAGTAAGATCAAACGGAGGAAAATGAATGGCAGAAGTATCAGTCAAACAACTTGCCACTGACATCGACACACCGGTTGATCGTCTTCTCCAGCAGTTTGTCGATGCCGGTATCAGCAAGAGCAAGGCCGACGACATGGTCAGCGAGTCTGAGAAACAGGCTCTGCTGGCACACCTGAAGAAACAGCATGGAGGTGACGAGGTCGCCGCTCCTGCCCGCATGACCTTGCAGCGCAAGACCAAGAGCACCATCAGTGTTCAGGGGACTGGCGGCAAGAACAAGGAAGTGCAGGTAGAAGTGCGCAAGTCTCGCACCTATGTAAGACGCTCGGCGCTGGAAGATGAACAGCGTCAGGCGGAAGCCGAGGAAACAGCGCGTTTGGAAGCAGAAGAAAAAGCTCGTCGCGAGGCCGAAGAGAAGGCCCGTCTCGAAGCTGAAGAGAAGGCTCGCCGTGAGGCTGAGCAAGCTCGTCGTGAAGCTGAGGAAAAGGCGCGGATCGAGGCACAATCAAAGGCTCGACAGGCTTCACAGCCCGCCAAAGCAGCCAGTAGCACAGCTCAGCAAGAGGCAGAAAAGATGGCCAAGCGCGAAGCAGAAGAACTGAAGCGCCAACAGGAACAAACAGCTTTGAAAAAAGCTGAAGAACTCGCCGCGAAGAAAGCCGAAGAGGCTCGTCTCATGGCGGAACAGAACGCAGCCCGCTGGGCTGAAGAAGAGGCCGCTCGCGCCAAAGAGAGCAGCGACTACCATCTGACCACCAACAAGCATGCGCAAGCCGCAGAAGACGAGTTGGATCGGAAAGAAGAGACCAGCCGCCGCACTGCCGCAGCTGCCAAGGCACCGAAGAAAGCCGGTCGTCGTGAAGATGATCGCGACTCTCGCAACCCGCGTGCCCGCAAAGGCAAGCGCGGCAAGGTCGCAATGCCGAACGCCATGAAGCACGGCTTCAACAAGCCGGCTGCCGTGGTGAACCGCGACGTCGTCATCGGCGAGACCATCACTGTGGCCGAGCTGGCCAACAAGATGGCCGTCAAGGGCGTTGAAGTCATCAAGGTGATGATGAAGATGGGTGCCATGGCCACCATCAACCAGGTGATCGATCAGGAGACCGCTCAGCTGGTCGCCGAGGAGATGGGTCACAAGGTTGTGTTGCGTCGTGAGAACGAGCTGGAAGAGGCGGTACTGTCCGATCGTGACGAGACCTCCGAAGCCAAGCCGCGCGCACCGGTCGTTACCATCATGGGTCACGTTGACCATGGTAAGACCTCGCTGCTCGACTACATTCGTAAAGCCAAGGTTGCTGCTGGCGAAGCCGGTGGTATTACCCAGCATATCGGTGCTTACCACGTCCAGACCGACAGTGGCATGATCACCTTCCTGGATACCCCTGGTCACGCGGCGTTTACCTCCATGCGTGCTCGTGGTGCCAAGGCGACCGATATCGTTGTTCTGGTTGTTGCAGCTGACGACGGCGTGATGCCGCAAACCATCGAAGCTATCCAGCACGCCAAGGCTGCCGGTGTGCCGCTGGTTGTGGCGGTCAACAAGATCGACAAGCCGGAAGCGGATCCGGATCGCGTCAAGACCGAACTGGCCCGTTACAACGTCATGTCCGAAGATTGGGGTGGAGACTGCCAGTTCGTGCACGTGTCCGCCAAGTCTGGCGAAGGCATCGACGACCTGCTGGAAGCCATCCTGATCCAGGCTGAAGTACTGGAGCTGAAAGCGGTGGTTGATGGCATGGCCAACGGCGTCGTGATCGAATCCTTCCTGGATAAAGGTCGTGGTCCGGTTGCGACCGTACTGGTACAAGAAGGTACTCTGCGTCAGGGCGACATCGTTCTGTGTGGTCTCGAGTACGGCCGTGTTCGCGCCATGCGTGACGAACTGGGTCGCGAGATCAAGGAAGCGGGTCCGTCCCTGCCGGTGGAAATTCTGGGTCTGTCCGGTGTTCCCTCTGCCGGTGACGAAGCCACCGTTGTCCGTGACGAGAAGAAAGCCCGTGAAGTGGCGCTCTATCGTCAGGGCAAGTTCCGCGAAGTCAAGCTGGCTCGCCAGCAGAAGGCCAAGCTGGAAAACATGTTCGCCAACATGACCGAGGGCGAAGTGTCCGAAGTGAACGTGGTGATCAAGGCCGACGTACAAGGTTCTGTGGAAGCGATCTGCGATGCGCTGGTCAAACTCTCCACCGACGAAGTGAAGGTGAAGATCGTGGGTTCCGGCGTAGGTGGTATCACCGAAACCGACGCGACCCTGGCTGCTGCTTCCAGCGCCATCCTGGTTGGTTTCAACGTCCGTGCCGACGCATCTGCGCGCAAGGTCATCGAATCCGAGAGCCTGGATCTGCGTTACTACTCCGTCATCTATGACCTGATCGACGAAGTGAAGCAGGCCATGAGCGGCAAGCTGGCCCCTGAGTATCGTCAGGAAATCATCGGTCTGGCTGAAGTGCGTAGCGTCTTCAAGTCTCCGAAGTTCGGCGCCGTTGCCGGCTGTATGGTTACCGAAGGTGTGGTCAAGCGTTCCAACCGTATCCGCGTTCTGCGTGACAACGTGGTTATCTATGAAGGCGAGCTGGAATCCCTGCGCCGCTTCAAGGATGACGTCAACGAAGTTCGCAACGGCTACGAGTGTGGTATCGCGGTCAAGAACTACAACGACGTGCGCGAAGGCGACCAGATCGAAGTTTACGAGACTGTTGAAATCCAACGGACTCTGTAAGCCGAGAGTTAGACAAAATAGGGGGCCGCGGCCCCCTTTTATCGCAGGATAGAATATGGCCAGAGAATTCAGCCGGACCCGTCGGGTCGGACAGCAGATCCAGCGTGAAATTGCGCTGATCCTGCAGCGCGAGGTGAAAGACCCGCGCATCGGCATGGTGACCGTTTCCGATGTGGAAGTGTCCCGTGACCTCAACTATGCCAAGATTTACGTCACCTTCTTGCAGCTGGAAAATGATGCCGAGCGCATCAAGGAAGGCTTGCAGGGTCTGACCGAAGCAGCCGGATATATCCGTAGTCTGCTGGGCAGTGCCATGCGTCTGCGCGTGGTGCCCGAGCTGCGTTTCTACTACGACCAGACCCTGGTCGAGGGGATGCGTCTCTCCAACCTGGTGACCAACACTGTGCGTGAAGACAAGCGTCGCATGGCCGAATCCGGCCGTGATGAAGAAGCTGAATCCGCACCGGATGACACGACTGAGGATAAAGCCTGAGATGACCCGAAGACGTCGTTTCAAGGGCCGTGATGTGCACGGCATTCTGCTGCTGGACAAGCCGACCGGCCTGACCTCCAACGATGTGTTGCAGAAGGTCAAGCGCATCTACAACGCCGCCAAGGCCGGTCACACCGGCGCACTGGATCCGCTGGCGACCGGCATGCTGCCGATCTGCCTCGGCGAGGCCACCAAGTTCTCCCAGTATCTGCTGGAAGCGGACAAACGCTATGAGGTGACCGCCAAACTGGGCGAGCGCACCAACACCAGCGACTCTGATGGTGAGGTGGTCTCCACCCGTCCGGTGAACGTGGCTGTCGGTACCCTGATCGAGGCGCTGGACCAGTTCCGCGGCCCCATCATGCAGGTGCCCTCCATGTACTCCGCGCTCAAGCACAACGGCCGTCCGCTCTACGAATATGCCCGCGAAGGTATCGAAATTGAGCGTGAAGCCCGTCCCATCACCGTATTCGAGCTCAAACTGCTGAGCTTCGAAGGTGATGAAGTGCGCCTTGAAGTGCACTGCAGCAAGGGCACCTACATCCGCTCTCTGGTTGATGATCTGGGTGAAGTGCTGGGTTGTGGCGCCCACGTGACCCAGTTGCGCCGTACCCAGGTGGCCAGCTATCCGTACGAGCGGATGCTGACTCTGGAGCAACTCGAGTGCATCTTCGAGCAGGCCAAGGCCGAGAGCATCCCGCCGCGCGAGCAGCTGGATCCGCTGTTGCTGCCGATGGACACCGCCGTAGCAAGTTTGCCCGAGGTGAACATGCTGGCGGTTGTGGCTGCCTATGTGAATCAGGGCCAGGCCGTGCAGGTAGCGGGTGCGCCGCAAAGCGGTCAGGTTCGCATGACGGTCGGCCCGGAGCGCGAGTTCATCGGGGTTGGCGAGATTGATGATGATGGCCGCGTCGCTCCCAAGCGACTGGTGCGTTATCACGACGAGGAGTGATCCTCAGGCGGTATCAGGGCGTCTTTCCCGTTTCGCCTCTTTATCGTTGCGAAAAGGGGCGGGGACGATTATGATACCGCCCTCATTTCACGGCTGAATTAGAGATTGGCTGTGAACCTTTAAACACTCTACTGGAGTATTACCATGTCTCTAAATGCTGAGATCAAAGCTCAAATCGTTGCTGACAACGCTCGTTGCGCCAACGACACCGGTTCCCCCGAAGTGCAAGTTGCCCTGCTGACTGCCCAGATCAACCATCTGCAAGGTCACTTCAAAGAGCACTCCAAGGACCACCACGGTCGTCGCGGTCTGCTGCGCATGGTTTCCCAGCGTCGTAAGCTGCTGGACTACCTGAAGCGTAAAGATTCCGAGCGTTATGCTGCTCTGATCGCCAAGCTGGGTCTGCGTCGTTAATCGACCATCAGATTTCGCGAAAAAGGGGAACCGTCAGGTTCCCCTTTTTTATTGCTCTTCAAGCCGTTGCCTGCTTCACAGAATTCGCGTCGCCGCTTACCTTTTGCATCGAATCAAGTATACTTGTGCGCGAATTTAAAGAGCCAAATTGTAAAAAGGAAATTCACGTGAATCCTATTGTAAAGTCATTCCAGTACGGTCAACACACCGTCACTCTGGAAACCGGTGTGATGGCCCGTCAAGCCACTGCGGCCGTTATGGTCAGCATGGACGATACCTGCGTATTTGTGACCGTAGTCGGCAAGAAAGAGGCCGATCACGGCCGTGATTTCTTCCCGCTGACCGTCAACTACCAGGAGCGTACCTATGCTGCTGGTCGTATCCCGGGTGGTTTCTTCCGTCGTGAAGGCCGTCCGAGCGAAGGCGAGACCCTCATCTCCCGTCTGATCGACCGTCCTATTCGTCCGCTGTTCCCGGAAGGCTTCCTCAATGAGGTTCAGGTCGTTGCGACCGTAATGTCCGTGAATCCGGCCGTATCCCCCGACATCGTTGCCATGATCGGTGCCTCTGCTGCACTGGCCATCTCCGGTATCCCGTTTGGCGGCCCGATCGGTGCTGCTCGCGTGGGTTACATGAACGGTCAGTATGTGCTGAACCCGACCACCACCGAACTGCCGCAGAGCGATCTGGATCTGGTGGTTGCCGGTACTGCCAACGCGGTACTGATGGTTGAGTCCGAAGCGGCCATCCTTTCCGAAGAAGTGATGCTGGGCGCCGTGGTATACGGTCACGAGCAGATGCAGACCGTGATCAATGCGATCAACGAGTTTGCCGCTGCCGTCGGCACCAAGCCGTGGGACTGGACTCCGCCTGCCGTCAACGAAGCTCTGAAAGCGAAGGTTGCCGAGCTGGCGAGCGCCGAACTGGGTGAAGCCTACCGCATCACCGAGAAGGCTGTTCGTTACGAAACCATCGCGGCCATCAAGGGTCGTGTGGTTGAGCAAGTTATCGCTTCCGGTGTGGAAGAAGATGCCAAGAAGATCGGCGAAGAGTTCCACAGCCTGGAAAGCCGCATCGTTCGTGGTCGCGTAGTACGTGGTGAGCCGCGTATCGATGGTCGCGATCCGGAAATGATTCGCGCCCTGAGCGTAGGTACCGGTATTCTGCCCCGTGCTCACGGCTCTGCCCTGTTCACCCGTGGTGAAACTCAGGCCATCGTGGTCGCCACTCTGGGGACCGAGCGTGATGCCCAGAACATCGACGAGCTGACCGGCAACCGTGCCGATCGTTTCATGCTGCACTACAACTTCCCGCCATACTGTGTCGGTGAGACCGGCATGATGGGTAGCCCGAAGCGTCGTGAAATCGGTCACGGCCGTCTGGCCAAGCGCGGCGTTGCTGCCGTGATGCCGAGCGCCGCCGAGTTCCCGTACGTGGTGCGCGTGGTGTCTGAAATCACCGAATCCAACGGCTCCTCCTCCATGGCGTCTGTTTGTGGTTCCTCTCTGGCGCTGATGGATGCCGGTGTGCCGATCAAGGCCTCCGTTGCCGGTATCGCCATGGGTCTGGTGAAGGAAGAAGAAGGTTTCGTCGTGCTGTCCGACATCCTGGGTGACGAAGATCACCTGGGCGACATGGACTTCAAAGTAGCCGGTACCACCGAAGGTGTGACCGCGCTGCAGATGGACATCAAGATCGAAGGCATCACCAAAGAGATCATGGAGATTGCGCTGAAGCAAGCTCGTGGCGCTCGTCTGCATATCCTGAAAGTGATGGATGAAGCAATCCAAGCTCCCCGTGCCCAGATCTCCGATTTCGCACCGCGTATCCACACCATCAAGATCAATCCTGAGAAGATAAAGGACGTGATCGGTAAGGGTGGTTCCGTGATCCGAGCGCTGACCGAAGAGACCGGCACCAACATCGAGCTGGATGATGACGGCACTGTACGTATCTCCGCTGTGGCCAACGAAGCCGCCATGGAAGCGATCCGTCGCATCGAGGCCATCACCGCCGAGATCGAAGTGAACCGCATCTATGAAGGTAAAGTTGTTCGTCTGGCCGATTTCGGTGCATTCGTCAACATTCTGCCGGGCAAAGATGGTCTGGTACACATCTCCCAGATCACCGACGCTCGCGTGCAGAACGTGGCTGACCACCTGACCATCGGTGACGTGGTCAAGGTGAAGGTACTGGAAGTGGATCGTCAGGGCCGCGTACGTCTCTCCATCAAGGAAGCGAACGCCCCGACCGAAGCAACTGTACCTGCTGCTGATGCCGCTCCGGCCGCAGAAGAAGCGCCTGCTGCAGAGTAATCTGCTCGCCTGATACCGGATCGGTTCCGGTTGATGTAAAAAGTCCGGCTCCCCAATGGGAGCCGGATTTTTTTATGGTCAAAACGCGCAATAAGGGATTACTTGCCGAGGATGGCGTATTGCATCTCTTGCAAGGGGAGCACATGACGGGCAGCTCCCAGCTTGATCGCCTCCTTGGGCATGCCGAAGACCACGCAGGAAGCCTCATCCTGGGCATAGGTGTTGGCACCCGCATCCAGCATCTCGCGCAATCCCCGGGCTCCGTCATCCCCCATGCCGGTCATGATGATGCCGGTGGCATTCTTGCCGGCATATTTTGCAACGGAGCGAAACAGCACATCCACCGAGGGGCGATGGCGGTTGATAAGCGGCCCGTCGACCACCTCGACGTGATAGTAGGCACCGCTGCGTTTGAGCAGCATATGCTTGCCTCCGGGGGCAATCAGCGCCAGCCCCGGGATCACCCGGTCATTGTTCCTCGCCTCCCGCACTTCTATCTGGCAGACCCCGTTCAGGCGTTCGGCAAACATGGCGGTAAATTTCTCTGGCATGTGCTGCACGATGACGATACCGGGGCTGACCCGGGGCAAGGCAGTCAGCACGGCTTCCAGCGCCTGGGTGCCGCCGGTCGAGGTGCCGATGGCGATGAGCCGCTCGGTGGTTTGTGCCATGGCGTGCTGGTTGGGCGCCAGCATGGCATCTGCGTTGAGTTTGGTGCTGACCGGCACAGAGGATGGCTTGCCCACGCGCTTGAGATTGGCCTGGGCCGCAGCACGTACCGCCATAGCCAGGTCGTGGGCAGATTCTTGCAGAAAGCTTTTTATCCCCATGGTCGGCTTGGTGATGATGTCCACCGCGCCGGCAGCCATTGCCTGCAGGGTGGTCTCGGCCCCCTTTTCGGTGAGGGAGGAGCAGATCACCACCGGGGTTGGATGCTCTGCCATGATCTTGGTGAGAAAGGTGATGCCATCCATACGGGGCATCTCCACATCGAGCACGATGACGTCAGGCCACTCTTTCTTCAGTTTTTCCTGGGCAAACAGGGGATCCGATGCCGTGGCTATCACCCGGATATCGGGCTCCTGCTCCAGCACCGCTTGCAATACCTGTCTGACCACGGCGGAATCATCCACCAGCATGACCCGGATCTGCTTCATTCTCGCGACTCCCGTTGATGTGGCAGACGATGATGGCGGAGCCAGACACTGCCGTTGCTGAGCTCAAAGAGCAAGCTTCGGTGGCCGCTATGGCCAAGATGATGAGCCTTGATATCAAGGCCAAGGTGTCGGGTCAGCTGCCAGGCTGCCTGAATATTTTTGGCGGCGACATTGTTGTCGCTCTGTGCGTATTGAGGCTCGGTAAACATGTTGCCACCCCCGAACAACTTGGCCTCATATTCATGGATAGGGGCGGGATAGTGACTGGCCGCTTGCAGCAGCAAGGCGAGGGCCTCATCGGCATAGCGCCCATCCAGCTTGGTTGAGGGATTGCGCCGACTTGGCAGCATGTAGTGACACATTCCTCCCTGTTTCTGCTCCGGATGCCACAAGGTGATGGCAATACAGGAGCCCAGTACGGTTCTGACCACCACATCCTCCTTGCCAAAGAAGAGCTCTCCTGGTTGCAGGATCACCTCCCGTGCCATGACTTATCTCTTCTGATAGATGGAAGGAGAGACAAGCTGCAGGCCGTGGTGCAGGCCATGTAGGCTCTCGGCGTGGCTCACCAGCAGGTAGCCACCGGGTTTGAGTCTGGGTACCAGCCGCTGCAAAACTTGCCCTTTGGTCTCCTTGTTGAAGTAGATCATCACGTTTCTGATGAAGATGACGTCAAACATGCCGATGTCTGGCAGATCCTGATTGAGGTTGATCTGCATGAACTGCACCTTGTCCCGCAACTTGCGATCGATGATGAAGATGCCCTCCTGCAGGCCCACACCCTTGAGGCAATATTTCATCAAAAAGGGCAGTGGAATATTTTGCGCCCGCTCGATGGGGTAGCGACCGCTCATCGCCTGTTCCAGTACCCGGGACGAGATATCGGAGGCCAGGATCTCCCAGTTGAAGGTGCTGCGTTTTTCCGCGAGGGTCATGGCCAGACTGTAGGGCTCCTCGCCAGATGAACTGGCGGCACTCCAGACTCGCAGCGATTGCTCTGGCGGGAGGGTTGAGACTATCTCCCGCGTCAGAAACTCGAAGTGTTTGGGCTCCCTGAAAAAGTAGGTTTCGTTGGTGGTAAGGAGATCGAGCGCCAGCTGCAGTTCGCTGCTGCGATCGTTCATGATGAGCTGGAAGTAGTCGTCATAACTATCCAGCTCATAGTGGCAGAGTCGCTTCGCCAGGCGGCTGGCTACCAGCGCCTTCTTGGCCGGAGACAGCTCTATCCCCGCCGTTTGATGAAGCCAGCGTTGGAAACGGGAGAACTCATCATCATGCAGCTGGGTTTGATACAAAAACTATCCCTCTACCTGTGTTGTCGGAGATGGGAGAGGCAACGCCTCTCCCGTGACTAGAACCGGACAAAATCGCCATCGCCCGTGGGGCGTTGGACTGTGGTGGCTCGTTCCCGACTGTTGGCCGTGCTCTCGTTCATAAAGCGACCTCGGGTATTGGGGTGAAGATGCGAGGTGGCTGCTTTACCTTCTTTGGTGTGGGCCTCCAGGGTAAAGAACTCCATGGCCAGCTGCAGCTGTTCAGCCTGGCTGCTCATCTCTTCTGCTGTGGCAGCCAGCTCTTCGCTGCAAGAGGCATTCTGCTGGGTAACCTGACTCAGCTGGTTCATGGCCTGATTGATCTGGCTGACACCGGTGGATTGCTCAACCGAAGCTGCACTGATCTCCTGAACCAGATCCGAGGTCTTGTTGATTGAGGGCACCATTTGATCGAGCAGGCGACCTGCTTTTTCCGCCATCTCGACACTGCTGGAGGCCAGCTCGCCAATCTCCTGTGCTGCCACCTGGCTGCGTTCGGCCAGTTTGCGCACTTCTGCCGCCACTACGGCAAAGCCTTTGCCGTGATCGCCTGCCCGCGCCGCTTCGATAGCAGCGTTGAGTGCCAGCAGATTGGTCTGGTAGGCGATGTCATCGATGATGCCAATCCGTCTGGCGATCTGCTTCATGGCATCCACTGTCAGTTTGACCGCTTCTCCTCCCTCTACGGCCTCTTTGGCTGCCTTGCTGGCCATGCCATCGGTGACCTGGGCATTGTCGGTATTCTGGTTGATGCTGGCGCTCATCTGCTCGATGGAAGCGCTGGTCTCCTCCATGCTGGAGGCTTGTTCACTGCTGGATTGGCTGATCGACTGGGCGGTCGCGCTTACCTGCTCGGCGGCACTGGAGAGGTTGTCAGAGGCGCCGCGCACTTCGGTGACGATGTTGGTGAGCGAAGCGATGGTCTTGTTGAGCGCATCCTTGGTGGTGCCAAACACGCCAGGGTAGTCCGCCTCAATCTGTTGGGTCAGATCACCTTTTGCCAAACATTGCACGACCCGGATGACGTCGTTGAGGGTGCTGTCGATCACTTCGGCAATCTGGTTGATCCCTTCTCCCATCGCCTGAAAGAAGCCGCTCTTGCCAGCAAGTTCCATCCTGCGGTGCAGCTCGCCATTGATCACGGCCTGCACAATGTCGGACATCTCTTTCTCTATCATCACCTCCTTGGTTCTGTCGGCCCATTCGACCACGGATCCCAACCGTTCTCCGGTATCGTTGAAGACCGGATTGGCGATCAGGGAGAAGGTGCGCCCCCCCAGCTGTATCTGGGTGCGGTAGGTGCTGTTGAGTTTGGCCAGCATGGCGCGCTGATGGCCGGGATTTTTATGAAAGCTGTCGATGTTGGCGCCCATCAGCTGATTGGCGTTGAAGCTGTATAGCTCTTTCTTGATGTCGGTCTCGGCCTGATTGAGCATGCCGGTCACTGCCTCGTTCATATAGATAATGTCGAGGTTGGTATCGGCAATCATCACGTTGGTGCTGGCGCAGTCGAGGGCTTTGCGAACCAGCTGGTTCTCATGGAGCAACACCTGGTTCTTTTTAATGTCGTTGCGGCTTTGTTCCAGCTTGTCACTGAGCAAGGTGACCACCTCGTTGATGGCATGTCCTACTTCACGCAAGGGGCTATCCATACCGGAAAGATCGAGTGGTGCTGGAACCTGCTCTGCCAGGACTGCGTGTTGCAGTTGACCGATTGCGTCGAGTAACAGGGTCCGCTGCCTCACTTCGGTGGCATTGTCTCCGAAGAGTTTTCCTAAGAGTGATTGGGTCATGAGCGTTTCCTTATGCTGCATGTCGTGGAGTATGGAGGCCTGTTCAGGAGGGTTGCAGGTTGCCTTGTGGCAACCTTGCCTGTGGCTGGGCCAGTTCGTTGAGTTGAGCCATCTCATCGAGTGACAACACTTTCCCGGTATCGATGAGGATGACGAATTTGCCGTTGACCTTGCCCATGCCGCTGATGAAATCGGCCCGGATGCGGGCACCAAAACTGGGTGGGGGCTCGATATCTGCTTGTGGGATACCCAGTACTTCCGATACGGAATCCACCACAACGCCAATATCCTGACCTACAGGTTCATCGCCCTGCGGGGCCACCCCCTCAATAATGACGATGCAACTGCGGCGGGTGATGACCGAAGGTGCATTGCCAAAGCGGGCATTCAAGTCTACGACCGACACTACCGCTCCTCTGAGGTTGATTACGCCGCGAATAAAACCCGGCATCATCGGAACCGGAGTGATATTGCCGTATTCGATGATCTCTTTGACCCCCAGAATATTGATGGCGAACATCTCGTTGTTGATCAGAAATGTCAGGTACTGGGCATCGCCACTGCTCTCGTCAGCGGCCGCTGATGGCACCGTGATGTCGGTGGATGTATGCATGGTCGCCTCCGGTTAAAAGCGGACAAAATCCGCGTCATCAATGGAATGGGATGATGGTTGATTGGGCTGGCTGGCCCGTTGTGGGGGGGCGATGAAACTGCCTCTGGGAGGCATGCCCTTGTGGCCGGTTTCATGGGGCCTGGTGTTGAGCTGCGCACTTTTCTCCAGAGCAAAAAAGGCCATGGTTTGCTGCAGTTCGCTGGCTTGCGAGCTCATCTCTTCGGCCGTGGCCGCCAGCTCCTCGCTGCTGGCCGCATTCTGCTGTGTCACCTGATTAAGCTGGTTCATGGCCAGACTGATCTGGTTGGCTGCGCTGGCCTGTTCCCCGGAAGCAGCATTGATCTCTTGTACCAGATCAGAGGTTTTGCGAATGGAGGGGACGATCCTCTCCAGCAGGTTGCCAGCCCGCTCTGCCTTGCTGACGCTGTCGGAGGAGAGCTCGCCAATCTCCTGCGCAGCGATCTGGCTGCGTTCTGCCAGTTTTCTCACCTCGGCAGCAACCACCGCGAAGCCTTTGCCATGCTCTCCGGCGCGAGCCGCCTCGATGGCGGCGTTGAGGGCAAGCAGGTTGGTCTGGTAGGCAATGTCGTCGATGATGCTGACTTTCTTGGCGATTTGCTGCATGGCGGTCACCGTCTGTTGAACGGATTGGCCCCCTTCTGTGGCCTCCAGCACCGAGTTGCTGGCCATGCTGTCGGTGATCTTGGCGTTCTCGGTGTTCTGATTGATGCTGGCGCTCATCTGCTCGATAGAGGCGCTGGTCTCTTCAACGCTGGCTGCTTGCTCACTGGTGGCCTGGCTCAATGCCTGCGCAGTGTTGCTCACCTGATTGGAGGCATTGGTCAGGTTGTCGGCGGCGTTGCGTACCTCTTCGATGATATTGGTCAGCGCAGTGATGGTCCGGTTGAGGCCGTCTTTGGTCTGGCCAAAAATACCTGGGTAGGGCTCATCGATCCGTTGGGTCAGATCCCCCTTGGAGAGCGCGGTGGCGATGCGCATCACATCTTCCAGGCTGGTATCTGTCACATGGGAGAGGCGATTCAGCAGTTCGGATACCCGCTTGATGTAGCCCTGACGATCCTCCAGCGCAATTTTGTGGCTGAAGTCGCCCTGTTCGACAGCGGCAGTGACCAAGGTCTCGATATCCGTGATCAAGGCCCCCAGTTTCTTGACCATGTTATCCATCGCCATCAAGAGCTGACCCGCTTCATCATTGGACTCTATCTGGATCGATACATCCAGATTGCCATCGGCCAGACTATTGGCCACGCGCAGAGCCTGTTCGATAGGGGTGATGATGCTTTTGATTAGCAGGGTGCCAAACCAAGCTGCGAGTGCGATGCCGACCGCGATAACCACCGCCATGGTTATCAGCATCACGTCATACCAGGATTGCGCTGCGGTATATTCCGACTTGGCCACATTGAGCTGCAGGTTGACCAGCTCGGTGATTTTGTTGCCTATCGGGTCGATGGAGCCATAGAGGGCACCGTCAAAAGTGTTCAGCATGCCAGTTATCATGCCGTGCTGGGTGGCGAGGTATTTCTCCAGCTTGCCAATATCGGTATCGGCCGCGTTGAACAGGGTTGTCGCCTCGGCTGACAAACGCTGTTCATCTGGTGTGAGAGTGGTGGACTGGTAGTGATGCCACTCGTTTTTGATTGTCTGCTGGGCCTGTTGTATCTGCTTCAAAGCCTCTTCTGCCGGGATCAGCCCCGCATTGGCCTTGTTGAGGTTGTCGATGATCGAGACGGCATAGCTGTCGGAGATAGTCTTCAGCTGCTTGAGGGGAACCACCCTGTCGTTGTAAACGCGCTGCAACCCGGTATTGCTGCTCTGCATGTTGTATAACCCGAGGCTGCCAACGGCCAGCAGCAGCAGGCAGAGCATGCAGAGCAGTACAATAAGACGCAATTTGATGGTGGAATTTTTTAACATGATGGTCCCCTCAGTTGATGCTGGATTGAGGCAGGTTGCGCGACACTGTCAACCTGTTGAGCTGACAGGATTCCTGAGTGATTGCGTGCTGGATCAGTGAAGGAATGTCGAGGATCAGGGCGACCTCTCCCCCCCCCAGAATGGTTGAACCACTAATGCCCTGCAGGCGCTGGAACAATTTCCCCAACGGTTTGATGACGGTCTGGAATTCTCCCAGCAGTTCATCCACCACCAGTCCGGATTTTTTGCCTGCATGGCTGACTACGACAATGTTCTCGCGCCTCCCCTTGCTGCCATTGGTATCGAAGTAGTGTTGCAGGCGGATAAAGGGCAGCACCTCGCCACGCAAATTGATGTAATTGCGACCCTGGGTATCGGACAGTGCACTCTGGGTCAATTCAACGCACTCGATCACCATATCGAGGGGAATGACGTAGTGGGTGTCGCAGACTCGCACCAGGAAGCCGTCGATGATGGCAAGGGTAAGCGGCAGACGGATCTGCACACGGGTTCCTTTTCCCGGGATGCTGTCCAGATCGACCGTGCCGCGCAGGGCAGTGATGTTGCGTTTGACGACATCCATGCCCACCCCGCGACCGGAGAGGTTGGTTATCGCCTCGGCGGTAGAGAACCCCGGCTCGAAGATCAGGTTGTATATCTCCTGATCCGTCAGCGTGGTGGTTGGGCTGATCAGACCGCGCTCGATGGCTTTTTGCTGGATCCTGGCTTTGTTGAGACCAGCTCCATCATCCCGAATTTCGATGACGATACTGTTGGAGTCGTGATAGGCATTGAGATTCAGGGTGCCACGGGGGGATTTGCCTGCCAGCAGCCGTTGCTCTGCCGATTCGATGCCGTGATCCATCGAGTTTCTGACCAGATGCATCAGCGGATCGCCGATCTTCTCTACCACCGATTTGTCCAGTTCAGTCTCGGCTCCGGAGATCACCAGGGTGATATCCTTGTTTAGCTCCTGACTGACATCGCGCACTACCCGTTGGAAGCGGTTGAAGGTATCGCCGATAGGCACCATTCGCAGGCGCAGTGCACTGTCGCGGATCTCTTCCACCAGCATGGCAATGACTGAGGTGGCTTCCTGCAGTTGGCTTTCGCGGGTGCGTTGGGCCAGCAGATTGGCTCCTGAACTGGCGACTACCAACTCCCCGACCAGATTGATTAGATCGTCCAGCTTGTCGGCATGCACCCTGACGTAACGGCCCTCTTTGCTCTTGCTCTCCTTGGTCTGGTTCTGTTTTTTCAGAGCAGCATCGACGACGGCTTCGTTGACGGCACCCTGCGCAATCAGGATCTCTCCGAGTTTGGGCGCTTGTTCTGCCGGGGTCGCTTGTTGTGCCTGCAGACCGCTCGCTAACTCCTCTGCGGTCAGGGCGCCGGTGTTGACCAGCAACTGTCCCAGCATGGCGCTATCTTCCGGCAGTGACTCAATCAGGTTGATGAACTCGGCGATCTTGCTGTGGGGCGGCAAGATGGTGATCTGGCAGTCATCTCTGACAAATTCAAAGACATCGCTGATGGCTGCCTTATCTGCCTGCGAGTCGAAGTCTATCTCGTAGCCGAGATAGCAATTCTCCGGATCGAACTGCTCCCAATCCGGTAACGCCTGATGGATGGTCTCCACCGAGCATATGGTTCCGAGAGTGCCGAGATAGCGCAGAAATGCGGCCGGATCCATGCCATTGCGCAGCACATTGGGACCAAAACGCAGGGAGATATGCCACAGGGAGGCGGAGCTGGTAATCCCTCCCTCTTTTTCGATCTTGGGTTCCGGCGTATGTACAGTATCTGGCAGCGTGGCATGGGGGACGCACTGATGACGGGTGAGGGTGAGCCTCAGCCGTTCATCCTGGTTGGCATCGCCATCGCTTAACGTGCTGCCCTGTTCTGCAACGACACTGATGAGCGTCTGGATGTGGTCACAGCTCTCCAGCAGATCCTTGATCAGAGGAGAGGTGACGGTGAGCTGCTGATTGCGGATCTGGTCGAGCAGATCCTCGACGATATGGGTAAACCCGACGATGGGTTGCAGACCAAACAGGCCAGCTGACCCCTTGATGGTATGAGCAGCACGGAAGATGGCACCAATCAGCTCGCTATTGTCAGGGTCAGATTCCAGTGATAGAAGGGCTGACTCCATCTCTTCAAGCAACTCGCGTGCCTCGGCGATATAGGTTTGTAAAGCCTGATCAAGATCGATGCTCACGGTGACTCCTTGTCATGGTGGCTCAGGGCCGTTCGCCATGGGTGATGAGGGTGGGGTCGCCAAAAAAGGCCGAGAGCTGGCAGAGCTCCAGCAGTTCAAGCACAACATGGCTGTGCCAGACCAGTGCCAGGGAGGAGCCTTGCTGCAGAGCGGTCTTCTTCGCTGCCAGCAGCAGTTGCAGCCCGGCGCTGTCTATCTCGGATACCGCTGCCAGATTCAGCTCCAGTTCGTTCCCCTGATGCAATAAGGGTGAGAGAGCATCTTTCAGCTCGCTGACTGTATAAATGGTGATCTCGTCCGGCATGGTCACCACTACCTTGTTGTCGAGTAGCTCACTCTGTAGTTGCATGATGCGCTCCGGATCACGGCATGATGAGCTTGGCGACTGCGGCCAGCATCTGTTCGGGCTGGAAGGGTTTGACCACCCAGGCTTTGGCTCCCGCGGCTTGCCCCTCCTGCTTCTTGCTGTCCTGAGACTCGGTGGTCAGCATGATGACAGGGGTAAATTTGTAGTTGGCCAGCTTTTTGGCCTCTTTGACGAAGGTGATGCCATCCATGTTCGGCATATTGACGTCACTGATGATCAGGTTGATCTTCTTGCCATCTAGTTTATTGAGCGCATCTTTGCCGTCAGAGGCTTCCATGACCTCATAACCGGCTCCCTTGAGGGTCATGCCCACGACTTGGCGAATAGTTGCCGAGTCATCCACGATCAGGATCGTTTTGCCCATATCTCTCTCCTAGAAAAATGTGATGTCGGCGCTGCTTGGTTGCGCGTTGACAGAACGGGTGGTGCGACCATGGTGAATATTGCGCTGTTCGTCGGTGGCGTATGAGAGCTCCATCTCTGCCAGCCAGCGATTGGCATCGATCTGGATTGGCCCTGTCGCATTGCTGCTCTGCTCCGAAGCAACCAGATGGCTGGAGAGGCTCTCCATGTTTTGTCTGACGTGGCTGAGGATCTGGCTGACCCTGTCTTGAAATTGCAGTGAGACAATGACGCTGGAGATTTCGCGATGGATATCGGTGCTCTCGTTTTGCAGCAGGGAGGCGGATTCCGCCAGGCTGTCAGTGGCATGGCGAAAACGGGCCAGTACCTGTTCGATTGTCTGCTCCGAGTTGAGCGCCGAGGCGTGATCCCGTGCGGCAGCATTTTCGGCAATCTGGAATGCGCGGCCGATAGCAGTATTGATGGTGTCTACCTTGTCGGTCATCTTCTGGGCTGTTTCGCTGGAGAGGCGGGAGAGGTTGCGCACTTCATCCGCGACCACAGCAAAGCCACGGCCTGCTTCCCCTGCACGAGCCGCTTCAATGGCTGCGTTGAGGGCCAGCAGGTTGGTCTGGGAGGCGATTTTGGCCACATCCATGGCCATGGTGTTGAGCTCTATGGTGTAGGTGGTCAGGCTTTTTATCTCACCCAGCATGGCGTCCCGATTGGCCTGGGCGGAGTGCAGGATGGCCACTACCTCATTGAGCTGCTGCTGGCTCTCGCTCAAGACTCCTGCCATGCCACGGGAATTGGCATCACCCAGTTCTCCGGCTGCCAGATGAGAAGCATTGACAGCTTCTTCCAGCTTGTTGGCCAAGCCGCTGAAGCGTTGGGTCAGGTCAATCATCGCGGCTTCGGTTTGTTGACGAGAGCTTTCAATTTGCTGGGACCAGATAGGTAGAGCCTTCTCGCACACCTGTTCGAGCCCGATGATGGAGTGGGCGAGAGGATCGGTTGCGACGGTTTGTTCCTCTCCTGCACGATGTCGGAGTGTGTGCTGGTGGAAGTGACTCGATGTCCAGAGCGCGGCGGCAATACCAACCAGCACATTGAGCAGCAGGTAGAGAGGTGACAGCGCATCGGCGAGCTGCAGCAACAGGCAGCTCAGCAGAGCAAGCCCGATGCAGCAAATCCAGCAAACCGGTTCCCAAAGCGGTGTGTTCACGCCACTTTTGTGTTGTGCCATACGTAGCTTATCCCTGTGCAATTATCTGGTAAGAGGTAAAGGCGCGGGACCGAAACAGTCATGGTGCCCCTTGACGCTCTTTTCTTTATTTATAGTTGGCACAATAAGGTTAGCGGAAAAAAATTAATTGGCTGCAAATCGGAGTTGTTTGTATCAGCGATTGCCGTATCAAGCGGCTTGCGAAATGGGGGGAAGAGCCAGGTGGGGATGAAAAGGAGAGAAGGAGCCTGAGGATTCAGGCTCCTGATGAGGATCAAGCCTCGTTGGCGTGGGCCTTCTGGCACCCTTCGACGGCATGGGCGATGAGCTCCAGCGCGCTCTGGTCGCACGGGGGCAGCTCGGCATCGCACGCCTTGATGGGGGTAACACGATCGCCCCACTTGATGATGGCGGCACCCCAGGTCAGGCCGGCACCGAAAGCGGCGGTCAGCAGATAGGAGTTCGGTTTGACGCGGCCCTGCTCCAGCGCTTCACACAGGGCGATGGGTACAGTGGCTGCGGAGGTGTTGCCGTAGTTTTCGATGTTGACCATCACCTTCTCCATCGGCGCATTCATCCGTTTGGCGAGGGTCTCGATGATGCGGATATTGGCCTGATGGGGAACGATCAGGTCGACCTGCTCCGGCGCAATGCCAGCTTGTGCCAGCACAGTGCTGGTGGCTTCACCCATGCCGCGCACGGCGCGTTTGAAGATCTCCGGGCCTTCGAAGTTGAAGGTGAACAGCCCATCGATATCGGCAAAACGCACCCGATCGGTACCGAAGTTCGGTACGTGCAGGATCTCCCGGGCTTCGCTGTCACAGCCCAGCTTGTTGGCGATCAGGCCACACTCCTGTTCGCTTGCCTCGATCACCACGGCACCGGCACCATCGCCAAACAGCACGGCGGTATCGCGGCGCGCCCAGTCCAGCAGGTAGGTGAGGCGCTCGGCACCAATCACCAGCACCTTCTTCATCATGCCGGTCTGCACCAGCGAGGTAGCGACGGAAAGGGAGTAGACGAAACCGGTGCAGGCAGCGTTGAGGTCAAACACAGCGGCGTTGACGGCGCCAAGCTTCTTCTGCACCGCAGAGGCGGCACTTGGCAGCAGGTTGTCCGGGGTGGCGGTCGCCAGGATGATGCCATCGAGATCGCTCGCTTCCAGACCGGCGCAGGCCAGCGCGCGGCGACCGGCCAAGGTGGCGAGATCCGAGGTGCTGACATGGGAGATCCGGCGGGCCTTGATGCCGGTGCGCGGATAGATCCACTCGTCTGACGTATCCATGATGGTGCTGAGGTCATCGTTGGTCAGCACGGAGGGAGGCAGGCATTTGCCCCAGCCGGTGATATTGGCGTATTTCATCTTGTTACCGCTTCTCAAAGTGGATCGCCCGCGGGCGGAAAATCGTGCAATTATGCCGTACGAGACAACCACTGTCATCTTGTGGTCATGGTTATGTGCAGAGCGAGCGGCTGCGCCATCTGGTCGCAAAGGGCTGCAATGTGCCGAACATGGCAGGAAATTTCGCTTAAAGCGCGGGACTCCTCTGCCCTAAGATAGGCATTTCGCCACCGATGAGGGTATCTTCTTGCTCAGAGCCAATCTCAACTTGTTGCCGACCCTCAAGGTGCTGCTGGAGACCCGCAATATCAGCCGCGCCGCCGAGCTGCTGCACCTGAGTCAGCCCTCCATCAGCAAGCAGCTTGCCCAGTTGCGCAGCGAGTTTGATGACGAGTTGCTGGTGCGGGAGGGGCAACGCTGGTTGCTGACGCCACGGGCCGAACTGTTGGCCGCCCAGCTGGCGGATTCTCTCGGTGCGCTGGAGCGGCTCTACGAGGCGCCCGGATTTGACCCGAGCCGCTGCGAGCGGGTATTTCGACTCGCCTCTTCTGATTATGTTGCCCAGCATATCCTGCCCGATATCTGTGCCGCGCTCGCCAAAGAGGCGCCGTTGGCGGCGCTGGAGTACAGCCTGTGGGACAAACGTCAGCTGCCGCAGCTGTGGCAGTCCGAGCTGGATCTGGTCTCTACCATCACCGAGCAGGTACCGGAGCAGATCCGAGGTCTGCATCAGGGGGAAGATCGGCTAGCGGTGTTGATGGGACGTCATCACCCGCTGGCGGGCAAGGCGCTGAGTCTCGATGACTATCTCGCCTGGCCTCACCTGCAGGTGAGCGGGGGAGGCGACAAGGACAGTCCGGTTGAGCAGGTGTTGGCGCCGCAGGGACTGAGTCGGCGCTGGTTTGCCAGAGTTCCCTTCTTTCAGGCGGCGGTGGAGGTGTTGCTGCGCACCGATTGCCTGATGACCACCCCGGCCCATATCGCCTGGCAGCTCTCCTGCGACCATGAGCTCACCTTTGTCGATCTGCCTTTTGCTACCCGCGACCAGCAGTATCATCTGCTGTGGCATCAGCGCCATCATCAGGATCCGGCTCACCGCTGGTTTCGCGAGCTGGCCTACCCCTTCCTGCGGGATCACCTGCAACGCACCGTCGGCGAGAGTCACAAGCTGCTCGATCTTGGCGGTTAGCCCCGGTCAGTTGTGTGGCGTTATAGCCATGGGTTATGGGTTCTATTCATAACTTTCACTACTGGCATAATGGCTCAGCCCGTACCCTGAATGCAGGTCATCATATCGAGCATATAAAGAGGAAATGCATGGAACTGACGAGTTGGCTGGCACTGGCCACAATCTGCGTGATGGGCGCCATCAGCCCGGGGCCGAGTCTGGCGCTGATCATCCGCAACACGGTGCAGGGCGGGCAAGGGCACGGCGTCGCCACTGCGCTCGGTCATGGCTTCGGGGTTGGTATCTATGCGCTGGTCACGGCGCTCGGCCTCTCTATTTTGATCACCCAGACCCCGATCCTGTTTGATCTGATCCGCTACGGCGGTGCTGCGTTTCTTGCCTGGCTCGGGGTGAAAGCCCTGCTGGCAAAACCAGCCAGTGACGAAGGGAATGAAGAGGTACATCAGTTGCGCGGTCGGCAGGGGGCCTTTGAAGGCTTTATGGTGGCATTCCTCAACCCGCAGCTGGCGGTCTTCTTCATCGCTCTGTTCAGTCAGTTTGTGCGGGCCGATACCGGCTGGAGCGAAGGGGGCATCATGATGCTCACCGCTGGCGGGATCGATGCAGTCTGGTACGTGCTGGTGGCGCTGGTACTCTCGCACGGGCCTGTATTGGCGTGGCTTAAAGCCAAATCCTTTGTGATCGATAAGGTGAGCGGCCTGGTGCTGCTTGGACTGGCACTCAAGGTGGTTATCTAATCCTGCATTTTGCGGATACCTTAAGCGGGATCAAGGCACGGGGGGGGTGAATGGGCTAGAGTAGCGCCCATTTGCTGTCCGCCCTGATCCCGAGACCATGCACCAGAACAAGCACCCGTTAAGCCACAACAACCGGTTGGAGCTGCTGGCTCCGGCCAAGAACCTCGCCTACGGCATCGAGGCCATCAACCATGGTGCCGATGCCGTCTACATGGGCGGCCCTGCCTTTGGCGCCCGCAGTGCGGCGGGCAACTCCATCGAGGATATCGAAGCGCTGGCACGTCACGCCCACCGTTTCGGCGCCCAGGTCTTTGTCGCCTTCAACACCCTGCTGCACGATCATGAACTGGAGCAGGCCCGGCGGCTGACCCACCAGATCTACGAAGCAGGGGCCGATGCGCTCATCGTGCAGGATATGGGGCTGCTGGCGCTGGATTTGCCACCCATTGCGCTCCATGCCAGTACCCAGACCGATAACCGCACGCCGGAGAAGGTGAAGTTTCTGCAGGATGTGGGTTTCTCTCAGGTGGTGCTGGCGCGCGAATTGTCTCTTGCGCAGATTCGCGAGATCAGTGCAGCGACCAATGTGCAGCTGGAGTTCTTTATCCACGGCGCGCTCTGCGTCTCCTACAGTGGCCAGTGCAATATCAGCCATGCCCGTACCGGCCGCAGCGCCAACCGTGGCGAGTGTGCCCAGCTCTGCCGTCTGCCCTGCTCGCTGCAAAAGCCGGACGGTGAAGTGCTGGTGGCCGACAGCCACCTGCTGTCCCTCAAGGATATGGATCAGACTGACAACCTGGAGGCCTTGATCGAGGTGGGGATCCGCTCCTTCAAGATTGAAGGGCGACTCAAGGGGCTCGACTACGTCAAAAACGTTACCGCCTGGTATCGCCAGAAGCTGGACGCCATTCTCGATAGTCGCTCCGATCTGGTGGCCGCCTCGGCGGGTCGTTGCAGCTACAGCTTCACGCCTGACCCCAAGAAGAGCTTCAACCGCGGCAGCACCGACTATTTCCTCCATGGCCGCCAGCAGGGGATCGACTCCACCAAAAGCCCGAAATATGTGGGCGAACCGCTGGGGCGTGTCACCAAGGTGACCCGTGACGGTATCGAGATTGATGGCAAACAGGTCACCCTCAACAACGGCGACGGTTTGGGCTTCTTCAAGCCGAACAACGAGCTGGTGGGGATGCGCCTCAACAAGGTCGAAGGTAAGCAGTTACTCCTGTCAGAACGAATGCCGGGGCTAAAGGTGGGGACAGAAATCTACCGCAACCATGATCAGGCGTTCAGCAAGATGCTGGAGAAGGCGAGCGCGGATCGCCGCATCCGGGTCGATATGGTGCTGGCTGAGTGCGATGAGGGTGTGATCCTCACGCTCACCGACGAGCAGGGCATCAGCGTTGCGGTGACCCTGCCTTGCGACAAGCAGCCTGCCGACAACCCGGAGCGGGCGCTGCAACAGGCGCGGGATCAGCTTGGCAAACTCGGCAATACCCTGTTTGTGGCGCGCAAGATTGAGTTGGCATTCACTCACCCGCTATTTATCGCCGCATCACAGCTCAACGGTTTGCGCCGGGATGGCATCGCTGCACTGGAGGCCGCACGCGTGGCCAGCTACCAGCGCCCCGAGCGACGCATTGCCCTGCGGGATATCAACTATCCCCAGCACCGTCTCTCCTACCTTGGCAATGTGCTGAACAGCGCGGCCGAGCAGTTCTTCCGCGAACACGGGGTGGATCGGATTGCTCCCGCCTATGAGGCGAACAAGGAGGAGCGGGAAGTGGTGCTGATGATCACCAAGCATTGCATCCGCTATAGCCAGAACCTCTGCCCGAACGAGGTGCCAGGTCTCAAGGCCGAGCCGCTGGAACTCAAAATGGGTAAAGACACCTTCCGCCTGCGTTTTGACTGTAACCGCTGCGAAATGCATGTGATGGGCAGCCTGAAACGCTGATCAATGAGCCCCTTTCTCCATCCGGAAAGGGGCAATTTTTATCGCAGGTTCTCTGCCTACCCTCCTTTAATTGCCCCTCTCCAGCGCCAGCAGCGTTTTTTTAATCTCCAATCCCCCCGCATAGCCGGTCAGGCTGCCGTTTTGGCCGAGCACCCGATGGCAGGGGACGATGATCGAGAGCGGATTGCGGCCATTCGCCGCGCCCACTGCCCGTACCGCATCGGGTTTGCCGATGGTGCGAGCGATATCGCTGTAGCTGCGGGTCTCTCCGTAGGGGATGTCGCACAGCGCTTGCCACACCGCCTGCTGAAAGGCGGTGCCACGGGCTGCAAGGGGCAGGGAGAAGCGCTGCAAGCGACCGGCAAAATAGGCGCCAAATTCGGCGAGGAAGGGAGCCAGCGCTTCGTGATCTTGCTGCCAGCCACTCATATCGGGCAGTGCCCTCAGGCCCGCCACAAAGTCCACGTGCACCAGACCGGATTCATTGATGGCGACCAACAGATCGCCGCAGTGGGTCGGCAGGATATCGTAGCGGATCATGGGGTTCTCTCCTGTTGTTGGGTATCTGGCTGTTGTTCGTTGCCGGTGGCACGGAGCAGCAAATCGGGCGCTTCACTCATAGCGTGCCACAGCCAGCTGGCCGCATAGCTGCGCCACGGCTGCCACGCCGCACTTTGGGTTAACACCTCTTTCACCGGCAGCTTGGTGCCGCCTCCGAGTGCCTTTTGCAGTACCAGATCGGAGGCGGGGAAGGCATCGGTATCCAGCCCGCAGCGCAGCCGCCAGTAAGAGACCGTCCAGGGGCCTATGCCCGGCAGCGCCAGCAACTGCTCGTCACTGGCTGTCGTGAGGGGCAGCTCGCCACTGGCCAGCGCCTGCGCCACTCCGCGCAGGGTGCGAATGCGGCTGCCGGGCATGCCGATGCCGTCGAGATCGAGTTCGCACAACTGGGCGGGGGTCGGTAGTTGCGCCACCCCGTATTGCGCCTCGGTGCGCGCCACCAGTCGCCCGAGTATGGTGATGGCCCCCTTGACCGAGACCTGCTGGCCGACGATGGCGCGCAGCATCACCTCGTATTCGTCCCAGCCACCCGGCAGCCGTACGCCGGGCCAGCGCACCTGCAAGCGGGCGAGCAGCGGATCCTGACCGAGCAGATCACCGATCCGCTGCATATCGGCATCGAGATCCCACATCCGGCGCACCCGATAGAGCAGATCGGGCAGCGCAGCGAGCGGCAGATCATGGACGGTGAGCTGCAGGCTATGCCCCTTGCCCTGCGCGATACGCACCAGCGCGACCTGATCGCCGACCCGGTAGCGCCGCTCATACACCTCACCATCCACCCGCTCCAGCCCCGGGATTGCCCGCAGCCGATAGAACGCCAGCATGGCTGTCACGTCATACGGGGGGCGGTAGGGCAGTTGCAGGGTCAGGGTTGCGCCGCGCGGCTGCGTGCTCATGTGCTCTGGCGCGTCAGCGTGCTGCTCCTGCTCCTGCTGGCGCAGGGAGCGCGGGGCCAGTCCGTAGGCGTTGAGCCAGGCGTCATTGAAGCGGCGGATGCTGGCAAAGCCGGCGGCAAACGCGATGTCGGTGATGGGCAGCCCGGTTTCGGTCAGCAGTCGTTTCGCGAGCAGCAGGCGGCGCGTCTGCTCCACCTGTTTTGGTGAGGCGCCGAGATGTTGCTCGAACTGGCGGCGCAGGGTGCGTTCGCTGATCCCGGCCTCAGCGGCGAGTTCAGCAAGCGTGCCTTCCGCCAGCTCGCCGCGATCGATGCGCGCCAGCAGACGTGCCAGTTCAACCGGCAGATCGCCACGGGCTGCGGGGGCCAGCTCTGGGCGGCAACGCAGGCAGGGTCGCAGCCCATACTGCTCGGCGGCCGCGGCGCTTTGGAAGTAGCGCACATTGTGCTCGTGCGGTGGCCGTGCCGGGCAGACTGGCCGGCAGTAGATGCCGGTCGAGAGCACGCCGGTAAAGAAGCGGCCATCGAAGCGCGCGTCGCGGGCGAGCCGTGCGGCGTGACACTGTTCGCGGCTGAGGGTGTTGATCACCTCATCCGGTGACGACTCAGGGCTGGGCTTTGCATTCATGGTGTTGGCGGCTTTGCTGGAATAGATGGCAAGAGAGTAAGGGGGCTCAGGGGCTGTGACTAGCCAGAAACGGACAGGGATAGCAAAAATTGGCCGAAGTTTTTTTACTCTTTCATTGCACGGCCGGGTTTCACTCTTCGCTCCGTTGTTGTCCATGTATCGCGGCTCGACAGAAGGGGGCATAACGGATGTCGATTGGCCTAGCTTTATTTGCTTAGCGAGATTAGTGGCGGTGAAAACTGCTTAAAAATTAATAACAGATCACATAATTATCTTTTTTACATTGAGTGTGGCGATTTTGTGTTGTTCAATCGAGTCAGTTAATTTTTGATGATTATTAAGTAATCACATCTGCGGCCTTAGGCCGACCAATAACAACAACACTTGCCAAGGATGATAAGTGAACGACTGTAAGGCATGGCCCCATTGCCGGGGGTTTAGTCTGATCGAGTTGTTGATCGCCATGACGGTTGTCAGCATTCTCGCGGCCATCGCGTTGCCAGCGTATCAGGGTTATCTGCAACAGGGACGTCGTTACGAAGCGCAGCAGCAATTGCTGGAGCAGGCGCTCGCCCTCGAACGTATCTATACCCAACAGGGCCGTTATCCCGACACGTTTGCCACCCCTTCCAGCACGGATTTCTACCAGTTCAGCTATAGCCAGCAAGATGCTGGCGATTACCTGCTCAAAGCCATTCCAACGACGCGACAACAGGATGAGTGCGGCACTCTGACACTCGATCAGACCGGTTATCGCGCGGCCAATCGCCATGACTGCTGGGGATCATAAGATGAATGTGCGCGGATTTACTCTGATTGAGTTGATGATCACGGTCGGCATCGCCGCCATCTTGCTATTGGTCGGGTTGCCCTCCATGAGTCAGCGCCTGGCGGCCGAACGGCTCGATCGCAGTGCGACCGAACTCGCGTCTGCCTACCGCTTTGCCCGCAGCGAAGCGGTCAAGCTGACCCTGCCGGTGGTACTGCAGGGCACCGAGAACGGTGGCTGGGAGGTGATGGCTGACAGCAAGTTGCTGCGTCAGGCGGCAGCACCTGCAGGCGGAGTGGTGATCAAGCCGTTTGACCCCATCCAGATCGCGCCAACCGGCAGCAGCAGCCACGCCGAGATCACTCTGGCCAATCGCCTCGGTGAGCAGCGGGTGCTCTGCGTGGCCCCGAGCGGCCAGCTGCTGCAAGGGAGCTGCTCATGAGACACGCCACACTTGCCCGTCAGCAGGGTTTCAATCTGGTGGAGATCATGGTCTCCATGGTGTTGGCGGTGATGGTGTTTCTCGGTCTCGCCAAGGGGCAGGTGGTCTCGTTGCAGCAGGCGCATTACAGCTTGCAGAGCACGCTGGCTACGATCGAGGCGAGCAACAGCGTGGAGCAGATCTGGAGTTCGCTGTGTGAAGTGCAGCGCAAGCCCGAGCGGTTCACTCAGGCCGATTTTCTTGCCCGCTTCACCCTGCAGGATGGCCACCGGCTGGTGCTACCGAGCCGTTATAGCGACAACTTTGTGGTCGCTATCGAGTGGCAGGATGAGCGGGTCTCCGGCGCCAAGCGGGTGGAGTTGAACGCAGGATTTCCGCCTTTATGCTGAGCGTCCCCTCACGGCAACGAGGCGTCAGTCTCGTCGAGCTGATGATCTCCATGGTGCTCGGTCTGATGCTGATGCTGGCGATTTTTGCCGGTTACGCCCCGATCAAGAGCACGGTCGAGCAGAGCAAGGCGCTGGAGCAGGCGAACGAGGTGTTGCGCTTTGCCACTCTCACCTTTACCAACAGCATCAAGCAGACGGATCAGCTGATAGCGGTCACCCCTGATCGCCTGACGCTGGCTTTCAAGGTAGAGGGGGGCAGTCAGGTGCTCTCCTGCCTTGGCAACCAGAAAACCGCCGATTTTACCGAGCAGTACCGCTTCACGCCGCCGGTACTCAGTTGCGATGACGGGGATGGCCCGCGCCTGTTGCTGGCCCATCTTCAGGATCTTGAATTCGGCCAGCAGGGTGCACTGGTCAATATCCGCATCTTGCCCGAAGGGCTGCCGAGCTATCTGGCGCCAGGGGTAGAGGTGCAGGTGGCCCGCCGCAAGGCGGTCTGGGCGGCAGCGTTGGCCACATCCGGTGCCAACGCCACAGCAGGGGGAGCGGGATGAACAAGGGATTGCAGGGGCAGCGGGGAGCCGTGCTGCTGGTGGTGCTGGTGGTGAGCCTGCTGTCGAGCCTGCTGGTGTTTACCAGCATTCAGGAGAACCAGTTGCAGACTCGCCTGAGCGGCAATTTTCACAAGAAGATCAATGCGCAGCTCAGTGCCGAGCAGGGGATGAACGAGAGTTATCGTGCCCTGCATCAGGCGCTTGGCGCCGAACCGCGGATAGAGTGGGAGCAACTGGTGCAGAAGGTGCCTGGCAAGGGGGAAGGAGCCATGGCGGGCAGCCGCTTCAGCATCGAACAGCTGGATGCCTCCACAGGCAGCAAGCTGGCGTTGCAGAGCCATGGCCGCTATCTGGAGGGCAATGCCAGTCTCAACGCCCTGTTTACCCTCAAGCGCGAGCCCGGCAATCTCATCTTTCAGGATTCGGTGGTGGCATGCGAAGGGCTAAGCCTCTCCGGTAGTGGTTTTATCGACAGCTATGATTCGCGCAAGGGGGCGTACAAGGAGTCTGTTTCCGGGACTCTTAATCAGGGGCAAAACGCCAAGGTGGCGACCGTCAGCGACAAGGCCAATGTAGTGCTCGCCGGGCACTCCCCCATCTGGGGTGATGTGCGGGCGACCGGCTCGGTGACCTTGAACGGCTCTTCACCTGTTGCGGGTAATGTACTTGCTGGCGGCGATATCACCATTTCTCCCTCTGATGGGGTCGTCAGGGTTGAGGGCAGCGTAAACGGGAGTGGAAATTTTGCCTTGCAAGGGGGGCATATTGCCGGAGCTGTTGCGATCAATGGTGATGTTTCTATGGGTCATGGCACAAGCATTGCTGGCGACAAGTTGAACTATGGTGGGAACGGGGCATTCCTTGATGCCAAGCATCAGAAGTATCTGGATCCCCAGTACCGCACTCATCCCAAGCTGCCACCCGTGGCCGGGCAGGTGTGTGACCCGCTCAATGTGGCCGCGCTGCCCAAATCGTTCCCTCCTGCAACGCTGCCCATCAATGGCCCGTTGAAGCTCGGGGCCACCCAGCAGATGGTGCTGACCACGGATCCCTCCACTGGCTCGGTCACCAGCAGCAACCAGCACAAGCCCGACCTGCCGCTACCCGGCAAGGGGGAGCTGTTTGGCAAGGAGCAGACCGTTTACAAGCTCGACAGCCTCAATATGGGGGCCGATGCCAGTCTCACCATCAAAGGGGATGTGGTGCTGCTGATCGACAAGGATTTCACCATGACTGGCAGCAACAAGTTGACGGTGAGCGAGGGGAGCAGCCTGACCCTGATCGTCAGCGGCAAGGTCGATCTTGGGGCCGGTGCCGAGGTGACGGCAGCCAAGCAGGGGCTGACCACTGGTGGTACGCCTGCTATCTCCATCTATTCCGCCTATAGCGGCAAGGATGGGATCAAGCTGTCGGGCAATACCCCGCTCTATGCCGCCCTCTATGCCCCGCTGACCGAGATGAAGATCAGCGGAAGTGGCGGTCTGTACGGGGCGGTGCGGGCAAAACACCTGACCGAGAGTGGCGCGGGCGGTGTGCACTATGACGAGGCGCTGGGCATGGCAGATTTGGGGGATGATCAGGGGCCGTCTCCAACGCTGGCACTGCGGCAGTGGCACTTTGTGCAGTGAGGCTGGCGAGCCGCTAAAAAGGATCGAACGGGGCGCGCAACTGTGAGAAGGTGGAGATCTGTCCACCCAGCCGTTCACTGTTGAGGAGAGCTCCATGCCAGGACCCGCTCGCGCCGGTGCCCTGATCTATGCCAAGGATCCGGGCCTGCTGACCCACTTTTATCGTACATTGCTGCAAATGGTGGTCTGCAGTCAGGATGAGCAGTTGGTGGTGCTGGAAAACAGCGATATCCAGCTGCTGATCCACGCCATTCCTGCGCCCTATGCCGGGCAAGTCGTTATCAAGCGGCCGCCGGCACTGCGGGAAGAGGGGGCCATCAAGCTGTTCTTCACCGTCTCCAGCCTCGCCTGGGCAGAAGCGAAGGCGGCGGATCTCGGCGGCGGTTTGTTGTCACAGCAGTGGACAGGGCCCGGCTTTGTGGTGCGCAACGCCTTCGACCCTGAGGGCAATATCCTGCAACTGCGCGAGTTGCTGGGTTCCCCGGATCCCCTCTGAACCCTCTCTTTTTACAGCATTGCCGTGACAGCGTGCTGTGCCATGCACCGCCATAAAAACGGGGCCCTGTAGTGGTCAACTAAAAAGGGCCCCGTTCTGCTGTTAGCTTACTGTGCTCATTACTTCAGGTAGCGCTGTTCCAGATGCCGGCGCAGCCAGTGCGGGTTGAGCGCTTCACCGGTGGCGCGGCGCACCAGCTCGTCGGTGCTGTGCAGGCTCCCCTTTGACCAGATGTTGCGTCCGAGCCAGCCGAAGATCTCCGGCAGGCGGCCCGCCGCGATCACCTCACCCATGCTGCCCAGCTCTTTTTCGAGGGCAAAACGCAACTGGGCGGCATACATGGCGCCCAGGGTGTAGCTCGGGAAGTAGCCAAACGAGCCGTCGGTCCAGTGAATATCCTGCATGCAGCCATTGCGGTAGTTGCCCTTGGTGGAGAGCCCCAGCCACTGCTGCATCTTGGCGTCCCACAGCTCGGGGATGTCGGCCACCTCGATCTTCCCTTCCACCAGATCGCGCTCCAGCTCGTAGCGCAGAATAACGTGGGCCGGATAGGTCACCTCGTCCGCATCGACCCGGATAAAGCCCGGCTCGACCCGGCTGTAGAGCTTGGCCAGATTGTCCGGCGCAAACGCCGCCTGCTCGCCGAAGTGGTGACGAATACGTGGCGCCAGCAGCGCGAGGAAGGCTGGATGATGCCCCAGCTGCATTTCACAAAACAGGCTCTGGCTCTCGTGGATCGCCATGGAGCGGGCCTCGGCCACCGGCTGACCCAGCAGATGACGCGGCAACCCCTGCTCGTAACGGGCATGACCGGTCTCGTGCACTATGCCCATCAGGCTGGAGACAAACTCCTGCTCGTTATAGCGGGTGGTGATCCGCACGTCGGTTGGCACGCCGCCACAGAAGGGGTGACTGCTCACATCGAGGCGGCCGTGGGCGAAATCAAAGCCGAGCAGTCCCATCACCTCCTGACCGAGCGCTTGCTGGGTGGGGATGGGGAAGGGGCCTTGCGGCAGCAGCAGGGCATCGCCCTTCTGCTGTTCACTCACGGTCTGGATAAGAGCCGGCAGCCAGCTGGCGAGATCGCCGAAGATCTGATCGAGCCGTGCGCTGGTCATGCCCGGCTCATAGAGGGCCAGCATGGCGTCGTAGGGGCGCACGCCAAGCGCATCGGCCCGCAGTTGTGCCACTTCACGGGAGAGTTTCACCACCTCCTCGAGATTGGGAGCAAAACCGGCCCAGTCGTTGTTCTTGCGCTGGCTGCGCCAGGCGTGCTCGCACTTGCTGCCAGCGAGCGACAGCGCTTCGACCAGCTCACTGGGCAGCAGGCTGGCATCTTGCCACTGGCGCTTGATCTCGCCGAGATTGGCCCGTTGCACTTCATCCAGCGGCTCACTCTCGGCCTTGGCAATCCAGTCGCCCAGCTCGGGAGCGGTGCGCTTCTGGTGGATTAGCAGACCGAGTTCGGCCATCGCTTCGGCGCGGGCACCGTTGCCCCCTTCCGGCATCATGGCCGCCTGATCCCAGCCGCAGATGGCGGCGAGGTGGCTAAAGCGGTGGATCTGCTGCTGATGTTGTTCAAGCTTTTGATATGACATGGGATTGTCCTTGTTATCGTCCCTGATGGTATGCCGCCCCGTACCTGGCATGCTCGGGGCCGTTCGATGCTAACACCGCCGCTGTATAGTTGACCACCTTCATGCAGGCGGGTCAAAGGCGTGGGGGCGAAACGCGGATTAGCCGAGCCGCTTCTGGTGCCGTTCGCGGTTTTCCGCTTTTTTGCGTTCGCTTTTACGCAGCAGCACGTATAGAGCACCGCTGCCGCCGTGGCGACGCTCGGCACTGTGGATCGCCATGACGGCGGGCAGTTGCGGCAACCAGGCGCTGACATAGCTTTTCAGCAGGGCACGCGGGGTGCTGCGCTCCCCCTTGCCGTGCAGGATCAGCAGGCAGCGGATATCCCGGACTTCACAATCCGCAATGAACTGCACCAGCGTCTGGCGTGCCTCATTGAGGGTTTTCTGGTGCAAGTCCAGGCTGGCCTGCAGCTCGTATTTGCCGAGCCGCAGCTTCTTGTAGACCCCCTCCTGCACCCCATCGCGTTTGAAGCCGACGATTTCGTGCGGATCGCGCATCTCGATGGCCTCCATGGTGAGGTGGTCGAGGGCGAGTTGTTCGGCAGTGGCAGCCTGGCGGCGAGCGAGCTGCGCCTCGGTCGGGGCGGATTTGGCCGCATGGGGATGGATGTTGTCGCTGCGAATGGGCCGCACGTCGGCCACTTCATTCATAAATAGCGAGAGTTCGTCGTTATGAGACACGGCAGGCTCCCCATAAGAAAAAGTGGGGGCCATTATAACGGCCGCAACCGGCACAGAAAACGGGGAAAGGGGGAGGGGATAAGGGGCGCCCAGCATGGACACTGGTGCAGTCTGGCCCGGGAATCACAGTCGCGAACCATAAAACAGCACAGGCGGTCAGTGTGAGCTGCCGCCTGTGGTCAGAGGATTATTTTCCCTCTTTGGGCTGTTGAGAATGGGGTTGCTGTGAATGAGGCGGTTGCGAGTGCATCACCTTGTAGATGAAGTAGGCCGCGTAAGAGCTGATGAGTAAGAAGGTGCCGATAATCACCAGCATCGACATCAATCCCACGCTGTTGCCAAACATCAGGTCCAGCCAAAAATCCATTTTATTGCTCCTGTCACCCGGTTGATGACAGGTATGATAAATACCTCTTTGCCCCGTCCGGGATGATCCCGATCAACTCCCTTTCAGGTTGTTTAATAACCAGCGCGATCTGTGATCGTTCTCACTGGACTCCTTGCGACCGAGCCTGCACAGGACCCGGTGTGGTGAGCGGGGTAATGCGCCACCCCTGCTGCTCCAGCAACGCCAGCAACCCCTGTTCGCCGTAAAGGTGCAGGGCGCCTACCACGATAAAGCTCTCGTTGGGCAGGGTGGACCATTTTTTTAGCCAGTTATGGTTGCGCTCGGCCAGCAGGGTCTGCTCCATCCAGCTTTGTAGCGCGGGCGGGGCCATCTCCTCCTTGAGCAGATTGATGAGCGTCGCCTCATCCCCCTGCTGCCACGCCTTCATCACGGCGGCGAAACCACTCTCCAGCATCGGTAGCTCATCCAGGGTGCTGGCGAGCATCAGGGTCTGGTTGTCACCCACGCTGGCCAGATAACCGAGCTGCTCCAGCAGGGTTTCAAAACCCACTACCGGTTTGCCCTCTTTGGCGGCCCGGACGGCAAAGTGCTGGTCTATCCCGAGTTCACTCTTGAAGTCGGAGCGGGCCATGGCGGCCTGGGTCAGGGTAATGGCGGCAAACCATGGGCGCAGGGTGGCGAGGGTTGCCTCGTCGATGCCATAGCGGGCGCCCGCCATCAGGGTGCGTTGATAGAGCTCGGCAGGCAGATGATCCTTGAGCGGTTTGCCATCCACCAGTCGGGTGAGGGAGCTGGTCTGTTGCCACTGATCCGGCGTGATGCTGTTCATGTCCACCTCCATCACCAGTGCGCGACTCTGCAGCCAGGCACGCTCCACCGGCTCGGGCAGAGGATAGAGGGCTGGTTTACCTGCATGGATGGAGCCCAGCAGCCAGTGTTGCTGGTTGCCCTTGCTCACCCGATAGAAGGCGGGATCGGCAAAGGCGTGCAGCGGTAGCAGCAGGCAGAGCAGGAAGGCAAAGAGGGTGCGATGAAATCTCATGGGAATCCTTAATATGCGCCTGGTGACTTCTCTTGCTGACAATAACTCCTATGATAAGTCCTCATTTCAGATAACCAAGAGGTTTGCCATGCCCCATCTTCGTTTTCGCGCCGTGGCGCTCGAGACCCTGCAACAGGTGAGCGGCCCGCTGCTGGCCGAGCTTTGCGAGTTGACCGGCGGCAAGCCGGAGTTTGTCACCATGGAGCGGGTGGAGAGCTGCTGGATCCGCAACGGCGAGCCAGAGGCGGGATTTCCGTTTGTCGAGTTGCACTGGTTCGAACGGCCGCAGGAGATGCAGGACGCTGCCGCGCGCCTTATCACGCGCCATTTGAAACGGGTGCTGGGGGAGCAGACCTATGTGGTGGTGCAGGTAGTCCCCTTGGTCAAGAGCGCCTACTACAGCAATGGCGAGCACTATTGAAGAGAGGGACAAACCAGGTTGGCGGGACGGGTGATGCCGCTACCCGGCTAACGCCACTTGGGCGGCAGGATGCTTGTCGCCCATCACGGGATCAGGCCGATTTGGCCAGCAGTTTATCGAGCCAGCGAGTGGGCAATACCCGTCGCAGGAAGGCAAACAGCCGGGTCGGCGTGGTCACCGGATAGCGCGCCTTGGGATGGGCGTGGGTCAGTGCATGGAGCAGTGGCGGGATGCAGGCGTCGCTTGGGAGGGTAAAGCTGCTGGTGGCCCCCTCTTTTTCCAGCCGTGTCAGGGTTTGGCGGTAGGCCGACTGATGACGGCTCTGGGCCGGATCGATGTGCCGCAAGAAGGCGCTGCGGGCATTGGCACGAAAACGGGTATCGATGGGGCCCGGTTCAATCAGGCTGATATGTACCCCGCTACCCGCCAGTTCGAGGCGCAGGGTGTCGCTATAACCTTCCAGCGCAAATTTGCTGGCGTTGTAGGCGCCGCGATACTTCATGGCAACCAGTCCCAGAACCGAGCTGTTCTGCACTATCCGTCCCTCTTTGGCCTCCAGCATCGGCGGCAGCACCTGACGGATCAGATGGTGCCAGCCAAACAGGTTGGTATTGAATTGTTCCCTGAGCGCCTCGGTGGGCAGATCTTCCAGCGCCCCGGGTTGGCCATAAGCGCCATTGTTGAACAGGCCATAGAGGCGCCCGCCCGCCAGATGGAGCGCCGCACTGGCACCCAGCTCGATGGAAGCAGGGTCCGCCAGATCCAGCTGTACCGCCAGCAATCCCTGTTGCTGCAAACGGGCCACATCTTCCGCCTTGCGTGCCGAGGCGATCACGGTAAAACCGTGCTGCCCCAGCGCCTGTGCGGCGGCGAGGCCAATACCGCTGGAACAACCGGTGATCAGAACAAAACGGGGCATGATGGCGTCCTTGTGACTGCTGACAAAAGCGTGTGGGCAGGTGAGCGGGTAAAATTCTTATCCGGCTCGCATGTTAGCTTGCCAACCGGCAAAAAGAAAACCGGGCCAAGTGGCCCGGTTTTCTGACATCGTATTGCCTGATTACATGAAGGTAAGCGGCATGATGATATGGAACTTGACGTCGTGCTCGGAGGCGAAGATGTTGGGGTAATCGGTCCAACCGCCGCCCTGGCTGATGTCGTTGTTGTAGTCGGTGTAGTGCAGTTTGAACAGGGTGCCTTTCAGCTTGCCATCCTGCACGGTATAGGTGACATCGAAGTTGGCTGCCCATTCGGTATCTTCACCGTTGGCTGCTTTCTTGCCTTGACCGGTTTCGATATCCCAACCGTAAGCACCGGATACACCGACGGACCAGCCAGGCGCACCAACCAGGTCATCCAGAGAACGGGTCACGCCGAAGAACAGTGCTTTCTCGTTGTTTGCGTTCCAGTCAGAGCGGGAATCCCACCAAATTTCGTTGGCGCCCTGGGAGTTGGCGTAGCCACGGGTCAGACGGGGCAGGTAGTTGCCTTCCGCACCTTCAGCTTTGGTCCACAGACCTTCCAGACGGAAGCCGTACGGGCCCATGCCCCAGGCCGCTGTCAGCGCCTGTTGCCATGCCAGGCCGTCATAAGTCTCGATGGCCTTGCCGCCCATCATGTAGGTTTCGGTTTCGGAGCCATAGAACTGGTAGCTGGTGGAGAGGCCGCCCAGTACGTCAAACTTGTGAGCCAGTTTGAAGTGGTAGCTATCCATATAGCCTTCGGACTGACCGAAGGAACCGGTCACTGCAGTGCCATTTTCGAAGGTGTAACGAGCCGCGATACCGTGGATGTAGTCGATGACGTTTTCATCAGCGAACGGATCCATCCACGCTTTGGCACGGGAGAAGACCTGAGTCTCTTTGTACCAGGGGGCCTTGTACTCGTCAGCGATGGCGTAGGTCAGGTAGAGGCCACCGAAGTTACCTTCAACTTGACCACCACGATAGGTACCCGGCTGATAAGACCAGTTAACACCGATTTGGCCAGGGACATATAGCTGGGTATAACCACCCTTGGCAGTGATGCCGCCGTCCAGGAATTTCAGCTTCATCGCTGCGTTGGAGAGGCTGAAACCACCTTCAGGGGAGCCATCTTTGGCGTTGTTGCCCCAAGAACGGCCAGCGAAGGAGAATTCGTTTTCCTGGTTGACCGGGTGGTTTTCGGTAACGGCCAGGTCATAGGCACCGAAGCCGCCCAGATCCAGACCTACTGTGTCCCAGGCATAACCGGAGTTGAAGTTGAGAGCGGCTTGAACGGTGGAATGGCTCAGGTTGGACTGGTATTTACCTTCTTTCTTGGCGGCAGTCGGGTCACCATCGATGCGCTGACGATCACGCTGGAAGTAGAACAGACCGCCGGTCAGTTTGGAGTCTTTGACGAAGGTTTCATAGGACTGGCCATATTCCGGGCTCATCATGTCCTGAGCTGCCAACGCCATACCGGGGGCGACCAGAGCGGCTACCACAGCGGCACTCAAAGCGGCGCGCTTGAAGATCACTTTTTCCATTTTTATTGCTCCTGATTTTATGGACTTAGCTTTTTTTCCGGCAGTTGGCATCGGGCCTACCGCTCGGTATTGGCATTGCAATCAAAACCCCGAAGGGCAAAAAATCTTGTCTTGGCTACCTGCAAACCCGGATGTCTTGGCACATCTGTAGTTGGCAGTCCTGATCATCACATGTTGTTTTTTATGTTCCGATTCTTGGCTATCGGACAACCCCAAGAGTACGTTCGCGGTGCGAAATATCAATGAAAAGTTCCCTCAACGTTTCAAAAGTATGACCGAGTGCAAATAATCATGGGCAAGGTCGTAAACAGCCTCATGGCAGGTATCACGGTGATGAGAGCGTTTTCTTGAGGCTGCGGCCAGCGCCAATGCGGGTTTTCATCCGGTACGGGGGAAGAGGTGTCAGTTAACCTGCCGATAACAGATAATTTTGTGCTACAAAAAAACTTTCCCTCTGGTCGAGGGAAAGTGATCTGGCAAAGATGTGAAGCGAATAGGGTTCAGCCTTGCTGGCCGAGGATGCGGGGGATCTGCTGCGCCTGATGGTGAATATGGGAGGAGACCTGCACCGAGAGCTGACTCACCTGACGGGCATGCTGATGGATACGGGTGATCAGACCGGCAAAACTGGCCAGCTTGTGTTCCTGACTTTTGGCATTGTCGGCGCCTTGCAGGGCGATCACTGCGGTGTTGCGGGCGATCTCCCTCACCGCCTGGGTAGTCTGGCGCAGTTGTTCCGCCTGTGCCCGCTGGCGGCTTGATTCGCTGGTGATTCGGTTCAATACAGTGCCAAGTTGTTCGCCGGATTGGGTCAGGCGCCCCAGAATATCGGTGATCTGGTTGAGGGATTGCTGGGTATTGGCCGAGAGGTGGCGTACTTCATCGGCGACCACCGCAAAGCCCCGTCCCTGTTCCCCTGCGCGGGCCGCTTCGATGGCAGCGTTGAGGGCCAGCAAGTTGGTCTGCTGAGCGATATGACCGATCACATCGACAATGGCCGTCACATCGGCAACCGAGCGGGTGAGGGCTTGCAGCGCCTCATCGCTCTCGTCAATCGCCAGTCCGGTCTGATGAGTAGCGTGCAGCATGCTGCCCACCAGATCTTCACTCTGGCTCATCGCCTGTTCGTTATGGTGGGCATGCTGGGCGATGTCGGCAGCGACCTGATGGACCTCTCCGGCCAGCTGGTTCAGCTCATCCATCATCTGGCCGCTCTCGTCGACCACCTGTTCGGTGGTGCGGGTGCTGTGATGGATCTCGTCAACCTGGCTGACCATTCCTTGCAGGCTGAGGGATACCGCTGACAGCTGCCCCTCTTTCTGTTGTTGGTCCAGTTGCAGACGACCGATCAGCCGATTGTAGCTGGCAACAATATCGGCCAGCTCGTTGCGATCGCGCCCGGCAGGCAACGGCTCGGCCTGCCCCGTCTGATCGAGTTGCATAAAAGCTCCGCGCAGTCGCAACAAGGGGATGAGCAGCCAACGTCGTTGCACCAGCGCAAACAGCAGGGCGACTATCACCAGACAGAGCGCTAGCGTGCCGAGGATGGTGGCCAGCTCCTGATTGACGGCTTGCCGTTCGCGGGCAAGTTGTTCCCCCATCTGTCTGGTCGCTTGCAACATGGCCATGATGTCTTGCTGCACGGTCTGGCGGCCAGCCTGTTGCTGTTGTAGCGCCGTGCGGCTGTTGGCCAGCTCCTGCGGATAGCGGCCCAGCAGTGAGCGTAATTCGCTGCGCGGTTGATCTCCCAGCTCCTTGCGTACCGGCTCCCCCAGCGTGAACTCATCGGCGGGAGCCTCTTCATACAGGCCGAGCAGCGGCAAGGCTTGCAGCGCTTGGGCCTGTTTTTGCAGCGCCTCCAGCTCGAAGCGGATCCCTTCGAGCAACTTCTCATTGCCCTGCTCCATATAGCTTTGGCGCAAATGGGCGAGGCGCGGCAGGCCCGCCAGGATTTCGGCCGCACCGCGGCGATATTGCTGTGCCGCGGCAGATTGTTCCGTGCTGGCGCCTTGCTCCCCATAGCGGATCAGCGCCATGGCCTGGCTGCCCAGCTCACTCTCCGCATTTTGCAGCAGCAGTTGGCTGTTGCCCGAGAGCTTGCCTGCGGCCTGATAGTCGTGTGCGATGCGCTGCGCCATCAGTTCGAGTTGCTGTCTGAGCGGGGCCGCCACGGCATCATCCTGAGCGGCCAGCGAGGAGAGCGCTTGCTGGCGGATCTTTTCCGCCGCGGTCAGTTGTTGCGGATCGCCGCTGTTGAGGTAGTCACGCAGGCTGTTTTGCAGTGTCACTGTCACCAGTTGTTGCAGCGTCTCGTGCTGATGCTGGGCCTGATTGGTACGGGCAAGCTGCTGCCAGCCGTGGTAGAGGGCCAGCGCCTGTCCTCCCGCGACCAGTAACAAAACAAGGGAGGAGAGGGTGGCGTAATGGGTGATTTTCACGGGGTAATTCCTGTCAGCACAGACCATGGGGGAGCGTGGCCCGAGCCTAAACAGGGATGATGGCGTTTTTATGACAGCATGGTCAGGTGGCCCTATTTTACCGACTTAACTGGCTGGGGATGCCAGTGCTCTGTTGCGTTGGCCCAGCATACCGAGCAGGGCGCCTCCCATGATAAGTGCACCTGCCAGCAGATGGCGCGAGGTCAGCTCTTCTCCGTTCAATGCCACTAACAGCAAAGTACTCAGCAGAGGGGTCAGGTAGGCAAGGGCACCGATCCGGCGTGGATCGCCGTCTCGCAGTGCCAGATACCAGGTCACAAAGGCCGCCCCCATGGGGCCCAGCGCCAGCCCGATGATCAGCCACCAGTCACTGGTGGGGATCTGCGCGAGCGGCAGGGGGCCCTCCAGCAGACGGGCAAGCAGCAGCGCCAGCAAACCTGCGGGCAGGCAGGCTGCCGCAGTGACCACGGCAGGGGCTGGCGGCAGACGGCGTGATAATACCGAGTAGGCTCCCCAGACGACAGCTGCACCAAGCGCCAACAGGTATCCCGGCAGATAGGCCTGCTGCAGTTGCAGCTCGCCATTGACCATCACCAGCATGGAACCCGCCAGACCAAAGGCGCCAGCCAGCAGATGACGGGCATGGAGTGGATGGCCGGGCAACAACAGCGGGGTGAACAGAATGATGCAGAGCGGCCAGAGGTAGTTGATGAGGTTGGCCTCCAGCACCGGGGCATGGCGAAAGCTCATAAAGAGCAGCAGATGGTAGAGCAGCAATGCCGTAACCGTCACCAGCCAGGTAATAGGGCGAGCACGCCACTGGCGCCAGAACGGCAAGGCCCCGACCCCGCAGAAAAACAGCACCAGCCCGACCAGCACCAGCGGTGACACGCTGGTGACCCGTGACGTCAGCGCCGCCAGCGAGGCCCACAGCACAATGGTCAGTAGTGCAAAACCGGTGGATCTATCCCACCAGGAACATCCGGACATCCAACACTCCTTTGCAAGATGAAACAGGGCTTGGCCTCAAAGACAAGCCAAATAGAAGCAGTCTATCAGAGAGATCGCATGCTCTGAACGCAGAAAGGAGAGGGTCATTACGGTTGGATGGTCGGATTCATTGTCGCCAAAGACGACCAAGGGGTTGGCACCATGATGATGCCAACCCCTTGTTTTGTATGGCGCTCCCGACTGGAGTCGAACCAGTGGCCTGTCCCTTAGGAGGGGACCGCTCTATCCTGCTGAGCTACGGGAGCTGTGTGGCGGGCATTATACAAGAAGCAACTCCCTTTTAAACCCTTGATTCTTATTCCAATACTGCCAAATCCCCGTTCTGGATGTTAAACGGCGAATATTTGTTCTGGCTGCTGATGATGGCGCCATCGTCGAACACCTGCACCACTTCGAAGAGTCCGTCGGCCGGGTTGCGCATCATGCGCGATTTGCCGTAGGGGTCGATGAAGTCGGCGTTGTGCTGGATGCGGAACTGATCGCCGAGTTTGACGCCGTTGCGCCGCCCCAGATTGATGTAGGGGCCACGTTCGTTCTGGCCTACCACCCGGGCGGTGACCGGGGCGCAGGTGAGCTGGGCTACCAGATCCTGAGCCGCCTGTTGCAACTGGTAGTTGACCTCCTGGCCATAACTTGACTGCCAGAACTGGCCGCTGCTGCTGCCCACTTGCTCCCGCTTGCCAAAGGTCCAGGTGGCGCGCCCTTCGTAGACCTTGCGGTTGATCAGGCTGCCATTGATACCGTCAAACAGGTAGAGCTGCATGCGAAAGTTGCGTACGGGATCCTCATACCAGCTGGTCAGCTGGTTGCCTTGCGGCTCTATGGAGAGATCGTCGATGCTGCCGAGCACCAGATACTGGCTGTCGGTACGCAGGCTGAGGGCCTTGATCTCCTCGAGGGCGCTGCGATCTCCCTGTTGCAGATGGAGCGGATCGATGCGCAGGTTTTCATCCAGCCACTGGCGCACCGCGACCCCTTGCGGCGCGTTGGCGAGAGTCTCGAACAGTCGTCGCGAGAGGTTTTCCGGCATGTCGTCCATGGCGCCGTAGCTGGCTTGGTCCGGATAGCGCATCCGCAGCCTCACCAGTGTCAAATCCTTGGCGAAGTGCTGGGTCTGGCAGATCTGGCGCTCGGCCTGAATGTCGGCGACCAGCGTGATATACATGCGGCCGTTGCGCACCTCTTCCCGCTTGAGCCGATACTGGCGAATGTCGCCGCCGGAGCGGATCTGGATCTGCTCGGAGCGAAGGCTGCCATTTTCCAGACGCTGGACGCTGGAAACGGCCGCGCCGCTGGCCAGCAGCGCCTGACGCAGGGCGTCGCGGGTCGCCTGCTCGCGGGCATAGACCTCATCGCCCCCCAGAATGGCGGCGCTGCCCTGCGCTTCGATAAGCTCGGCGCGGGCGCTCAGGCTGGCCAGCAGCAGGGTCAACAGCAGCGGTAATTTCATAGCAGATACCTTGAGTTGGCGGGCAGCCGAGCCATTTTGAGGAAATGGCATCTGCTGGCCGACATGGATCACAACACGTTCCAAGTGGCAGCGCACATTGGCGCTGACGATGTCCATTAAAAAGCAAGAATCATGCCTCATTCCCGGCTCAAGCTTTGTCCGGCGCGTCCGATAATAAGTCAGGTGCAGATACAGGAAAGGTATCCATGAACAAACTCATCACGGCGTTGGCGCTTGCCCTGGCATTGACCGGGTGCGGCTCCGACCCTATCAATCGGGATCAGGGTGACCCCCGCCAGGCGGCGCAGGGGATGGAGCTCAACTGGCTGGTGGCGCGTATGACCGACCAGCTGATGGAGCGCAAATCGCTGACCACCTTGACCGAACCCATCGCGGTGGCCTCTTTCGTCGATCTCGATACCCTGCAGGATACCAACTGGATGGGGCAGCAGATTGAGGAGAGCTTTATCTACGAGCTCAACCGCCGCGGCGAGGTGGTGGTGGACTTCAAGCTGACCGGCAGTATCAAGGTGACGCCGCAGGGGGACTTCGTGCTGAGCCGCAACTACAAGGAGCTCTCTTCCCGTTTGCCGATCTCCCGCATTCTGGTCGGCACCTTCAGCCGCAACAGCAAGGGAATTCTGGTCAATGCCCGCGTTATCGACATGCGCACCAAGATGGTGGAGACCACTGCCCAGAGCCTGATCCCGCAAAAATATCTGTTCGGTGCCAACAATTCGTTTGGTCGGGCATCGATCAATCGCGGTTATCTGATGCGTGACAGTCAGGCCCGGCCGGGCGGTCATCTGGTCAACCTGACCCCGTGAGGAGCGAGTCATGAAGATCCTGTTTGGTTGCCTGTTGGCACTCTTGCTCACCGGTTGCAGCTACAACCGGGTGGTGGATTACACCCAGGGTGGCAAGCCCGATGATTTTCCGGTGCTCAAGGCGGTGGGCTATGCGGTGATCGACATCCAGCCTGGCCCCTCCCAGTCGGAGAAGATGCTGCAAGCCATTCGCGCTTCCAAGATGGATGCTTATCGCGAGCTGGCAGAGCAGCTCAATGGTCAGCAGGTGCGCGGTCAGAGCAGCTACCGCGACTTGACCCAGACCTCCAACTCGCTGGATGTGTCGGTCGCTGGTATGGTGCGTGGTGCCCGGGTGGTAGCCTCTTATCCGCGCGGCAATACCTATGCCACCGAGATGGAGCTCGATACCCGTGCCCTCTACAACATCAACCAGCTGATGGCCGGTCAGTTCTGAGTTGATTGCCTGACCTGAAAACAGGCATCAAAACAAAAGGCGAGCAGGGTGCTCGCCTTTTGTCGTTGTGGGCTGGTTAGTTCCCCATCAGCACCGGCGGCACTGCGGTGGGTTTCACATCCTCACTCGGGTAGCAACCAAGCACCTTGATATAGCGGGTGATCTTGGTCAGCTCCACCAGTGCGGCCTGCATCGCCGGTGTCTGCAGGTTGGCGGAGACATCGAGGTAGAACATCTCTTCCCACGGGTTGCCCTGCACCGGACGGGACTCCAGCTTGGTCATGTTGATCTCGTGGCTGCGCAGTACCAGCAGCGCCTCGACCAGCGAACCCGGCTTCTGGGAGGTGGACATGATGAGAGTGGTCTTGGCCGGGATCTGCGGCGCCACGTCGATGGGCTTGCGCGCCACCACGATGAAGCGGCTGTAGTTCTCTTTCTGGTTGGCGAGCTGCTCGGCCAGCACGTCCAAGCCATACAGTTCGCCACCGGCGGCGCTGCCGATGGCGGCGGCCTCCGGGCTGGCCAGTTCTTTCACCTTCATCATGGCACTGGAGGAGGAATCGCAGATCTCGTGACGCGCCCCTTCCAGCTTGCTCAGATAGTGGGAGCACTGCTGGAACACCTGCGGGTGGGCATAGAAGGTCTTGATGCGACTCAGCTCGGTCGGCACGGCGGTGAGAATGCAGTGCTCGATGGGGTAGGTGAGCTCGCCGACGATGGAGAGGCTGGTGTGCTGCATCACGTCATAGACTTCGTTGATGGAGCCCGAGCTGGTGTTTTCGATGGGCAGCACGCCAAAGGCGGCGCGACCCGACTCCACCGCATCCAGTACTTCACGGAAGTTCTGGCAGTTCACCTCGATCACCTGATCCTTGTAGCGCGCCAGATATTTGCGGGCGGCGAGGCTGGAGTAGGAACCGCGCGGCCCCAGATAGGCGACGCTGGTCATCGGCTCCTGTTGCTCCGGGTTGAGCAGGCTCTGCAGATAGGCCTGCTGGGAGAGCACAGAGTCTTCGATGATGGTGTGATAGATGCGAGTGATGTACTGGGCATCCAACCCAAGCACGCGCCCTTTCTGGATCAGGGCAACCAGCAGCTCCTGCTCCCGCTGGTGGTCACGAATGGGGCGCGGGTTGGCTTGCTTGGCACGGGCGACCTCGATGCTGAGGGTCTTGCGTTTCGCCAGCAGGGCAAGCAGCTCCTGATCCAACCGGGTGATGTCTTGTCTGATCTCGTCGAGCGTTGCCATGATTGTTCCCTATCCAAGTAATCGATTGATATTAATGCAAAAAAAAGCCTCCGCTAGGGGAGGCTCGATTCGTCTTTGCTTTCTGTTCACACGACGACAGGCCTTCCCTCAAGCGGGCCGGATAAACGAGAAAGCAAAGAAGAATGGTGCGTGCATAGGTGTGTCCTTGAAGTAACGTCATAACCATTAAGGGATTTGCCGGTCTGATGCAAGTAAAACTTGCCCGCGGGCGGGGATGGGGGCAGGGTATCCGGTTAAGAAAATGGCGTATGAGCGATGTTCTATTAACTCTGTTTTGATGACTGAAACCCAGTGGGGGAGGTAAAGACGATGGCGATTATTTTCGATCTGGGACGGGTGGTGGTGAGCTGGGATCCGGTAGGCATAGTGCGTTCCGTGCGTGGCCCGCAAGGGGCCGAACAGTTGGCCGAGCAGCTCTTTAACCATCCGGACTGGCTGGAGGTGGACAGAGGCACCATGTCGCTCCACACCATGGCCCGGGAAGCGCAAGCGCGCACCGGCCTCTCGGCGGCACAGAATCTGGCCATTTTACAGGCAGTTCCCGCCTCCCTGCAGCCAGATCCCGCTATGCTAACCCTGATAGCCGAGCTGCACGGGGCGGGGCACACCCTGTATGCCCTCTCCAACATGGGTCATGCCAGCATCGACTGGTTGGAACAGCATCAGGATTTCTGGCGCTTCTTTAGCGGCAAGGTGGTGTCGGCGCGGGTGCGGATGATGAAGCCGGAGCCGGATATCTACCGCTATCTGCTGGTGTCGTTCGATCTGAAACCGGCAGAGTGTCTCTTCATCGATGACAGTCCCGCCAACATCGCGGCCGCCGAGGCCCTCGGTATCAGGGGGATCGTCTTTACCGACGCGGCGAGTTGCCGCCAGCAACTGGGTGAGCTGGGCTGTTTGCCCGCCACCGGCAGGGGATGATGCCCCTCTAGGAGCACTATGGAGCATGGCCGGTTTCGCAATTGGCTCAGTCACTATCCCGAGGCGACCCTGATCATCGCCTGCAAGGATGGCAGCGGTTATCAGCTCTGTGTTGAGGCAGAAGGGGAGTGCCTCTGCCTGACCGACAGCGAGGGAGGGCGCCTGACTTTCACCTCGCTGGATCAGGCGCAGGGTTTCTTGCGAGCCCATCGGGTTCACCAAGCAAGATTACGAATTTATGACGCCCAAAATGAAGATTTAGCAGCAGAATCACAGGAAATAATCATCAAGTTTTAATTTTAACCAGACTCTTTAAGGGTCTATTCAGTTTGTTTGCCGCACAATACTGCACCTGTTCATCATCCGGAGCTGTTTAATGGGTGCCAATGTAGTTGTACTGAATCAGGGATATGATCACTCTTTTCAAGCCAGGGAACAGCTGCTGATTGAGCGACTGGCAAGTTTTGACGAGCTGGTTGTCTCTTTTTCGGGACGGTTGGAATCCTGCTACAGCATCGAGCTGTGCCGCGCTGCCGGTGTGAAAATCCATGCAATTACCCTCGATAATCCGACCCGCAGCCGCAGTGAAGTGGCCCGAGCCCGCCGTTATTGCCAGCGTTATGGCATCGATCACTGGGTCATCAAGAGTGACGAGATCGTCTTTTGCGATCGCCTGCCAAATATTGAAGGGCTGATCGACCCGGTTCGCCGCATTGGTGAGTATGTGCAGACTCGTTCTGAGTGGGCTCATCTGCCGTTGCTGGTTCCGGCAGCGGTGGAGGAGCGTGATGATTATCTTGCCCAGTTCGGGTCTCTGCCTGCCAACTCAATCTGGTTTTTTGCCGACAACGGATTGATGCGCCGCGATTATCGTTACGGCTTCAACAAGCGTCAGCTCGGTCGCTGGGGAAAGGGGAGCAACGGTTGCCTTAGCAATCGCTTCACCAATCCACGGCAGCTTGAGCAGCGTTATTTGCGAATGGTGGATCAGGCCGAGCAGATGCTGGCCGACATGGGGCTGGACGAGGCACAGGTCTTTTTCCATACCCTGTGTGACTGCTCCACCACCCTAGCCCGGGTGCGTCTGCCAGAACATCAGCGTGCGCAGGCATTTGATATGCAATCGGATATTTTGTCTGCCCTCAAGGGGAGTAAGTTCGATCTGGTGACCCTGGATATGGCACAGAAAGAGCGGCACGATCTCGCCATCTAGCCTGCGGGCAAGCGATGCGGGTGCCAGAACGTGAGTGCCGTCATAGGCAAGGGGCGACGGGACTGTTTATACTGTCGCCCTTTCACCCGTTACCGAGCTTCGCCCAATGAAACCCTTCTCCCGTCTGCTGATTGCCCTGTGCCTCTCCCCCGTATTGGCGCAGGCTGCCCCTCTTTCTCAGGTGACGTTGCCCGATGGTCGGCAGGTTCAGCTCAACGACGACTTCACCTGGGAGTATCTGGTGGTCAAACCGGCTGAGTCCGTACAGGGCGTGGCTGCTGATGGGAAGGCTGGGGCCGTGGTGGCCGTCGCTGCTCCGGTGCTGACCGATCAGGCCAAGGCCAATCCGGAACTGCTTGCCCAGATGGCGCGTGACGGTGTGGTGGTCAAGCTGGACAAGATCGAGGGATCTGACCCGCTGGTGCTGACCTTTATGGTGAGCAATACCGGCACCCGCAATGTAGTCGGGGTGCGTGGCATGGTGACCCTGTTCAGTGCTGACGGGGTGCAGCTGAGCCGTCAGGAGGCCCGCTTCTGGGTTGCCGAGAATCGCCTGCCGGAGACCTATCTGCGCAAGGGGCAAGCCCGTCCGTCACTGGCACTCGAGATCCCCCGTCCTGCCGGATTGACCGGTCAGCCGCTGGTGCGGGTCGAAATTGACGAGGTGGTCTTCCGCTAATTTGGCGTTGTTCCGGCCCATGCACACCGCTTGGGCCGGCAACATGTTGCCGCTGACACCCTCTGCAATATCTGCTTACATCTGACATGGTTCTGCAACAGCTTGCAGCTCGGCAAGCCGAGCACCTGACCGCACAATGACTCCATACCAGCTCGCTAGCAACGGGCCCAATCACATGGAGTTATCATCATGAAAAAAGCAACAGTCTCTCTTCTGGTTCTGGCCGGGTTTGCCTCTACTTCCGTCATGGCGCAGGATGCCTTTAGCTACGCCAAGGGTTCCGCCACCTGGGCGCACACCAAATCCGACTATCTGAACAACAACCCGCTGTTCCCACGTGATGCCAGCAATCAGGGCACTCGCGATTTTGGCGGTGTGACGCTGGATCTCTCCAAATCGTTCTCCAACAACTTCTACGGTCGTCTGCTCTCCGAGGGCACCTCTGCCCAGCACGGCAATGACAGCATGGGTATCGGCAGCCTGGGTATCGGTGTTTTCACCCCGCTTAGCACCGGCTTGAACCTCTACGGTGAAACCGGTCTGATGGGTTACACCATGGAGCGCGAGCAGGCGTATGACGTCAAGGGCTGGGATCTGGTGAGCCGCAAGAGCAGTGGCAGCATGTACGGTGAAGTGGGCCTGCGCTACGACATCGGCAATGTCGAGCTCTCCACTGCTTACCGCTACGCCAACATGACCGACGATATGCACGACTTCAAGGTGGGCGGTGCCTACAAGCTCAACCAGAACTGGGCGCTGACTGCCGATTACACCTATCGCAACTGGGATCTGCAAAAAGGTTCCATCTCCAGCCTGGGTGTGAAGTACAGCTTCTAATCCTCCTTCCAGTAGTCCGTAGTGTCTTGATTTTTACCCATGGCGTTCGCCATGGGTTTTTTCGTTTTCCAGTGATCTCTTTTTTCTCCTTGTGTCGTATCAGTCGGCAATAGTTATACAACTTTCATTTTTTTGTATAACTGCTATAACTGAATCAATGCTTATACAAGGAGCGCCATCATGTACAAGATTAAAGTCGGTATCAGTGCCTGCCTGCTGGGACAAGAGGTACGTTTCGATGGGGGCCACAAGCGCTCCAGCTTCTGCGAACGGGATCTTGGCGCTCACTTTGACTATCACCCCGTCTGTCCCGAGATGGCCATTGGTCTCGGGGCGCCTCGCGCCGCCATCCGGCTGGTCAAGCGCAACGGCGAGATCCGCGCTGAGGCGAGCAACGGTAGCTTCGATGTCACCGAAAAGCTGATTGCCTTCAGCGAGCAGAAAGCGCGCCAGCTCGACTTTATCTCCGGTTATATCCTCTGTGCCAAATCACCCAGCTGCGGTATGGAGCGGGTCAAGGTCTATGGCGCCAACAACGAGGGGAGCGCCAAGGAGGGGATCGGTCTGTTTGCCAAGGCGTTGATGGAGGCCAATCCCCTGCTGCCGGTAGAGGAAGATGGCCGCCTGTGCGACCCCATCCTGCGGGAGAACTTCGTGCTGCGGGTCTTCGCCTACCATGACTGGCAGCAACTCTGCGCCCGCGGCATCACCGCCTCTGCGCTGATCCGCTTCCACTCACGCTACAAGTATCTGGTGCTCTCCCATGCCACCACCCACTACCGGGCGCTCGGCAAGCTGCTCGGCAATCTGGGCAAGTCCACCAATTTGCAGGAGGTGGCCGACAACTACATCAAGGGATTGATGACGGCGCTGACCCTGCGAGCCAACCGCCGCAGTCACACCAATGTGCTGATGCACCTGCAGGGTTACTTCAAGCGGGTGCTGACCCCGGCCCAGAAGCAGGAGCTTGCCGATACCATCGACAAGTACCGCACCGGCATCTTCCCCTTGCTGGTGCCGCTCACCCTGATCCGTCACTACCTGCGCGAGTACCCCAATCCCTACCTCGCCGAGCAGGTTTATCTCAATCCGCACCCCGATACGCTCAAATTGCGTTACGGGCTCTGAACCCGCTCTGTTGCCCCGGTGCATTATTTGCACCGGGCGCTTTACACCTCTGTTTGATGGACGTTGTATGTCTGATTTATCGCAAGAAGTTGCTCATCTCGCTGATGAGGGGATCTACCCCATTCGCGAGGTCTCCCGCCTCACCGGTGTCAACGCCGTGACCCTGCGCGCCTGGCAGCGCCGCTATGGTCTGGTGCAACCGGCCCGCACCGAAAAGGGCCACCGCCTCTACAGCGAGCAGGATATTCGCCAGATCGGCGAGATCCTGAGCTGGCTGGAGCGGGGGGTGAGCATCGGGCAGGTGAAGGGGCTCTTGAGCGAACCCCATTCCGAGCCAGTGAGCGATCATTGGCAGCAGACCCTGGAGCAGTTCAGTCAGGCGTTACTCGCCTTCAACCAGCGCAAGGCGGAGGCTGAGCTCAACGATCTGCTGGCGAGCTACCCGTTCGAGCTGGTACGCAGCCGGATACTGCAACCGCTGGTGGAGCGGCTGCTGGGGTTGTGGCGTGAACGGCCCGATGGCGAGTTGCTGCAACAGGTGTGGCTGGGCTGGCTCCATACCCGCTTCGCCCGCCACCTGATCGAGCAGGAGAAGGGCGTGTCGATCACGCTGGCGAGCTGGGGACAGGTCGGCCCCCTCGATCTGGTCTGGGCCGCCTACGAGCTGATCGGCCTGGGCTATGAGGTGCAACTGCTGGGGGCGGTCGAGCCGCGGCATGCCAGCCTGCTGGAGGGGCGTGCCGTTACCCCCTGGCTGGTGCTGCTGGGGACCGGTCTTGGCAAACAGGAACTGGCCGCCGGGTGGCCTGCAGGCACACGCCTGTTTGGCGAACTGGGGCGCCTCTACGACGATGAGTGGCTTAAAGCCCATGGCTGGCAGGCGAGCCTTGCCGAGCTGATGGCGGATGCCCCAGATGCTGCTGGCACCAGCGGACGCGGGAGGAAAAAATCATGAAGCTGGTCTGGTTTCGCAATGATCTGCGCCTTGCCGACAACCCCGCGCTGCGGCATGCCTGCGCCGGTGATGGACCGGTCGCCGCGCTCTTTATCATCTCTCCTGCCCAGTGGCGGCAGCACAAAATGGCCCCCATCCGTCAGCGCTTTATGTTGGCGCAGGTAGATGAATTGGGGCACGAGCTGGCGGCCCTCGGCATTCCGCTCCATCTGCTGCGAGTGGAGACCTTTGCCGAGGCGCCCGCTGCGTTGGCAGACCTCTGCCGCGAGCAGGGGGTGACCCAGCTCTATGCCAATCAGGCTATCGAGATCGACGAGCAGCGCCGCGATCACGCCGTCAGCGCCGCGCTGGCTGAGCAGGCGGTGAGCTGTCACTGGCTCAACGGCTGTTGCGTATTGCCGCCGGGGAAGGTGCTGACCGGCTCGGGTGAGATGTTCAAGGTGTTCACCCCCTTCAGCCGCGCCTGGCTCAAGGCCCTCGACGAAGAGGGTTTTGTCATTCATCGCGCACCTGCGCGCCGTGGTGAGCCCTTGCCGTGGCAGCCGCTGGCCGAGCGGGAGTGGGTTGATGAAGCGCTCGGCGAGCTGACGGCTGATCCACGCTGGCCGGTGGGGGAGGCAGAAGCTCTGCGCCGTTTGAACATTTTTCTGGAACAGGCAGTGCTCGACTATGGCGAGACCCGTGATTTTCCTGCCATCGCGGGCACGTCCGTGCTCTCCCCCTATCTGGCGGCGGGCATCATCAGTCCTCGTCAGTGTGTGGCGGCGCTTCAGCAGCGGCTTGGCTATCGGCCCCAGTCCAAGGCCCAGCCCGGCTTTGTCTGGCTCAATGAGCTGGTCTGGCGCGAGTTCTATCGCCACCTGCTGGTGCTGATCCCGACCCTCTCCATGAATCACCCCTTCAAACCCGAGACGGCAGCCTTGCCGTGGAGCTGGGACCCGGATGCCTTCGCCGCCTGGAGCGAGGGGCGCACCGGCTACCCCATCGTCGATGCGGCGATGCGCTGTCTCAACACCACCGGCTGGATGCACAACCGGCTGCGGATGATAGTGGCGAGTTTTCTCACCAAGGATCTCCATATCCACTGGCGGCTCGGGGAGGATTACTTCATGAGTAGGCTCATCGACGGAGATCTGGCGGCCAACAACGGCGGCTGGCAGTGGGCGGCGGGTACCGGCGCCGATGCGGCGCCCTATTTTCGGGTATTCAACCCCACCACTCAGGGGCAACGATTTGATCCACAAGGGGAGTTTATCCGTACCTGGGTAACTGAACTTGCCGATATTCCCGCCGCTTATGTGCATCAGCCCCACGACTGGCTGCGACTCAAGGGGCGACAGGATTATCCGGCACCTATGGTGGATCACGCCGTTGCCCGGGTGAGAGCCATCGAGATGTTTCGCTCTCTGGAGAAATAGGATGAACGAGCCGCTGGCCCGCTTTATTGGCCTCTATCAGCAACTGGACAAACAGCAGTTGCACCGCTTGCCCGAGGTCTATGCCGAACAGGTGGTCTTTACCGACCCAGCTCACCGCATTGAGGGGCTGGCGGCCCTTGGCGACTATTTTGCCGCCCTCTATCAGCGCCTCGCCTACTGCCGTTTCGTCATCACCAGTCAGCAGCAGCAAGGGCCGCAGGCCTGGCTCGGCTGGACTATGACCTTCTCTCACCCCAGATTGCGTGGTGGTGAGCCGGTGACGGTGGAGGGGGCCACCCGCCTCGAATTCGACGAGGCGGGCAAGGTGTGCCAGCACCGGGACTATTTTGACCTGGGCGCCATGCTCTACGAGCAGTTGCCGCTGCTCGGGCCCGTGGTGCGCACTATCAAGATGAGGCTTGGCGCATGAGCGGCCGAGTGCTTATTACAGGCGCGACCTCTGGCATAGGTCGTCAGCTGGCGCTGGATTACCGGCGGGCAGGCTGGCAGGTGTGGGGTTGTGGCCGCGATGGTGAACGGCTGCAGGCGCTGGGGCTGCACGGTGTCACGCCGCTGCAGTTCGATGCCCGGGATCTGGCCGCTATGAACGGGGTGGCTGCTACGCTGCCATCCCTCGATCTGCTGATCCTTAACGCAGGCAACTGCGAGTACATGGATGTCGGCGATGGGTTTGACAGCGAGCTGTTTGCCCGTGTCATCGACACCAATCTGACCGCCACAGGCCATGCGCTGGCCGCCTTCTTGCCGTTGCTCGGGGCTGGATCTCGGCTGGCCATCGTCAGCTCGTCGGTGAGCTGGCTGCCGCTGCCGCGAGCCGAGGCCTATGGCGCCTCTAAGGCGGCCCTCGACTATCTGGCGGATACCTTGCGCCTCGATTTGGCCAGCAAAGGGATCGGGGTGACCCTGATCCGCCCCGGCTTTGTCCAGACGCCGCTCACCGCCAAAAATGATTTTCCCATGCCCTGTCTGGTGACGGTGGAGCAGGCCTCCCGCGCCATCATGGACGGGCTGACCGCTGGTCGTCACCAGATCCACTTTCCCCGCCGTTTCATCTGGTTGCTGCGCCTGCTTGGTGCGCTGCCGGTGGGGCTCTGGCTGCGCCTTGGCCGCGCACTCGTATCGAAAGGAAGTCATTCATGAAGAAAAAGATCGCCATCGTCGGTTCAGGGATCTCGGGGCTCACCGCCGGTTTTCTGCTCCACAAACTCCATGACATCACCCTGTTCGAGGCGGCGCCGACTCTGGGCGGCCATACTGCGACCGTCGATGTGAATCAGGCTGGCCGCAGCTATGCCATCGACACCGGCTTTATCGTCTTCAACGATCGCACCTACCCCAACTTCTTGAAGTTGCTGGCGCGGATCGGCATGGCGCGCCAACCGGCCGAGATGAGCTTCTCGGTGAAGAGCCCGGAGGGGCTGGAGTATAACGGCCACAACCTCGACACCCTGTTTGCCCAGCGCAGCAATCTGTTGAGCCCCCGTTTCTACGGTTTTGTTGGCGAGATTTTGCGCTTCAACCGGGAGGCACGGGCCTGGCTAGCAGATGGTCAACATCAGGGGGCTGGCCCCGAGCTGACGCTGGGAGACTTTCTGCTGGCGGGGGAGTTTAGCGACTACTTCGCCCGCCACTACATCTTGCCGATGGGGGCGGCAATCTGGTCATCGACCCTGGCCGATATGCGCGCCTTCCCCCTTGGCTTCTTCCTGCGCTTTTTTGCCAACCACGGTCTGCTGGATGTGGCCAATCGCCCCCAGTGGTACGTGATCCCGGGTGGCTCGCGGGAATATATCGGCCCCCTTACCGCGGGTTGGCAGTCGCAGATCCGCCTCGCCTGTCCGGTGCAGAGCGTACGGCGGGACGCGGACGGTGTGGTGATCCAGAGCAGTTATGGTGAGGAGCGGTTTGACGAGGTGATCTTCGCCTGCCATAGCGATCAGGCGCTGGTGCTGCTGGCGGATCCCGGCGAGCGGGAGCAGGCCATCCTCGGCGACATGCCCTATCAGGCCAACGATGTCTGGCTCCATACCGATGTGCGCTGCCTGCCCACCCGCCGCAAGGCATGGGCCAGCTGGAACTATCAGCTCGATGGCAACGATGAGGCGCGGCCGCTGGTGAGCTACAACATGAACATCCTGCAGGGGGTGAACTCGCCAGAGCCCTTCTGCGTCAGCCTCAATCCCAAGGGCAAGGTGGATGAGAGCAAGGTACTGCGCCGCTTCGTCTACCACCATCCAGTGTTCAATCAGGCCTCCATCGCCGCCCAGCAGCGGCGCGCGGAGATCTGCGGCCAGCAGCACACCCACTTCTGCGGCGCCTACTGGTACAACGGCTTCCATGAGGATGGGGTGCGCAGCGCGCTGGATGTCGCCAGGCGCTTCGGAGCCGAGCTATGAACGGCGCCACCGTGGCCACCGCACATGAGGGTGCCGACGAACTGGCTGGCGTCACCAGCGCCATCTGGCAGGGCTCGGTACGCCACCGCCGTTTCGCACCGCGGGCTCACGCCTTCTCCTACAGCCTCTTTATGCTGGGACTGGATCTCGACGAGCTGCCGCAGCTCGATCAGGGGCGCTGGTTCGGGGTGGAGCGGGCTGGGCTGCTCTCGTTTCACCGCCATGACTATCTCAAGGGGAGTGAGGGAAGCCTCAAGCAGGCGGTGTGGCAGAAGGTGAGCGAGCTGGGTGGCGATGCCGAGCCCGAGGGGCGGGTGCTGCTGCTCGGCAATGTGCGCTGTCTGGGGTTCTACTTCAGCCCGGTCAACTTCTACTTCTGCTACCGGCAGGGCGAGGCGCGCTATCTGCTGGCAGAGGTGTCGAACACTCCCTGGAACGAGCGTCACTACTACCTGCTGGATCTGGCGGCGCTGGCACCCCATGACAAGGATTTTCACGTCTCCCCCTTTATGGGGCTGGCGATGCGTTATCACTGGCGGATCAGGCCGCCCGCGCAGGAGACACTGATCCACATCGAGAGTCATCCCGTATCCGGTGAAGCTAAGCTGTTTGACGCAACCCTGGCGCTCACTCGCGAACCGCTGTCGCGCAAGGGGCTGGTGGCTCTGCTGGCCCGCTGGCCATGGATGACCATGAAGGTGCTGCTCGGGATCTACTGGCAGGCCCTGCGTCTTTTTATCAAACGAACCCCGATATTTACCCATCCGGAGAGCCGCTAATGGAACTTGCTCAATCAACCCTCTCTGCCTCTTTCATCGACAAGGGGGCCAGACAACTGCTGCTCAATCTGCTGGGTCGCCTAGAACATGGCCAGCTGTTGCTGCGGGATGGCGGTGAGCGCCACAGCTTTGGCGTCGCGGGTACCGATCTGCATGCCGAACTGGTGGTGCAGGATCCGGCCTTCTATCGTCGCCTGTTGCTGGGGGGCAGCATTGCCGCTGGGGAAACCTGGGTGGAGGGGCTCTGGACCAGCCCGGATCCGGTGGCGCTGGTGCGGCTGCTGGCCCGCAACCTGACCCTGCTCGACTCCCTCGAGCGGCGCCTCGGCTGGCTCAGCTTCCCCTTCAACAAGGTGCGCCACTGGCTCAACCGCAATACTCTGACAGGTTCGCGATCCAACATCGCCGCCCACTACGATCTCGGTAATACCCTCTATCAGGGGTTTCTCGACAGCCATATGCAGTACTCGAGCGCCATCTATCCGAGCGCCGAGGCCACTCTCGAAGAGGGGCAGCAGGCCAAGCTGCGCACCATCTGCGAGCGGCTGGCGCTGGGGCCTGACGACCATCTGCTGGAGATCGGTACCGGCTGGGGCGGCCTCGCCGTCTATGCCGCCCGCCACTATGGCTGCCGGGTGACGACCACTACCATCTCCCGGGCCCAACATGACTATGCCAAGGAGTGGATTGCGCGGGAGGGGCTGGGGGATCGCATCACCTTGCTGCTGGAGGATTACCGCAAGCTGGAGGGGACCTATGACAAGCTGGTCTCCATCGAGATGATCGAGGCGGTGGGCCACGCCTTCCTGCCCGACTATTTCCGCCAGTTGTCACGGCTGCTCAAGCCCGGTGGTCGCCTGCTCATCCAGGCCATCACCATCGCCGATCAGCGCCATGCCCAGTATCTGCGCGGGGTTGATTTCATCCAGCGCTACATCTTCCCCGGTGGCTGCCTGCCGAGTGTCTCCCAGATGGCGGGTTTGCTGGCGCGGGAGACCGACATGCAGCTGGTGCGGTTGCACGATCACGGCCATCACTATGCCCGCACCCTGGCTCACTGGTGCGATCGCTTTCTGGCGCTGGCGCCCGAGCTGCCCAAGCTCGGTTACAGCCAGGATTTCATCCGGTTGTGGCACTTCTACTTCGCCTATTGCGAGGGGGGATTCTGGGAGCGCACCATCAGTCTGGTGCAGCTGGAGGCCGCCAAGCCCGGACCTGCGGGCTGGTCGGGTGATGTGCCAGTAAGCGGTCACTGACCATGTGGCAGTGGGCTCACCTGCTGGGGTTCAACCTCTACTGGTTGCTGGCGGTGAAGTGGCAGCAGCCGGGCCCGCTGCTGGCAATGTTGCTGCTGCACTTTCTCTTCTCACCCAGCCGCCAGCGTGACTGGCGGCTGCTCCCCATCGCGGTGGCCGGCTGTCTGCTGGATGTCCTGCTCTGGCAGCTCGGCCTGTTCCGGTTTCCGTCCGGTTTTCCCCTCTGGCTGGTACTGCTCTGGCTCGGTTTTGCCCTGACGCTGGCCCACGGTATGCGCTGGCTGTTGCGCTTGCCTCGCTGGCAGCAGGCGCTGTTTGGCGTATTTGGCGGTGCTTCCTCCTATGTGGCGGGGGCCGCCATGGGGGCAGTAAACTTACCCTGGGGCATCTGGATCAGTTCGGCGCTGCTGGCTGTGATCTGGATGTGGTGGTTACCCGTACTCCTGTGGGTAATGGTCAAGCTGGAGGGTGAGTCATGACAAACACCTTTTCGACCGACTCGTTGCTTTTTTCCAAATGGACCAAAGAGAGCCAGCATGAGCTGACTGATCGCTTCTATCTGGTGGTTGCCTGCCAGCGGGATGCGCAAGGTCGGCTGGTGCAGGTGGTGATGCAGGATATCAACACCCTGCAGGAACAGGAGATGGACTGGCATGAACTGGAAGACCCCAACCACTGGCATATGGGGTGGAATTAACCCGCTACTGCTGGCGTTTACGCTCTTGGCTGCAACCGCAGTGCAGGCCTCTGCCTCCCCCTGGCAGCAGCTGCGCCCGGTCGGGCAGGGGGAGATGAACTGGCTCTGGTTCAAGCTCTACGATGCCACCCTCTACAGTGAAAGCGGGCGCTATCAGCCCGGTCACTATCCGCAGGCCCTGACCCTCACCTATGCCAGATCCATCGAGCGGGAAGATCTGCTGAGCGCCACTGCCGCCGAGTGGCAGCGACTCGGTCTTGGCTCTGACGCCGAGCGTCAGCGCTGGCTCGGCCAGCTCGCTGCACTCTGGCCCGATGTGCAGGCAGGCGACAAGCTCACCTTCTATGTCGACAAGGGCGGGGCAGGCCACTTCTGGTGGCAGGAGAAACCCCTCGGCACCCTGGCCGATCCGCAATTCTCGGCCGCTTTTCTCGCCATCTGGCTGGCTGACAATAGCCGCGATCCCGCCCTGACCCGCCGCCTGCGTGGCCAACCCTGAACATGGAGTCTTTGATGTCTTTCTATCGTGCATACCGCTGGTTGCTGTTGCTCCCCTTTTTGCTGCTGAGTGGTTGTGGTGCCAGTCTCGATGACTATCGTGGGCAGGGGCCAAACTGGGATCTCGCCCGTTTCTTCAACGGCAAATTGGTGGCTCACGGCCTGGTGACCGACCGCAGCGGCGAAGTGACCAGTCGCTTTCGGGTCGAGATGGTGGGTCGTTGGAAAGATGGCAAGGGAGAGCTGTTCGAGCAGTTCTACTTTGATGATGGCCGCCAACAGACTCGTACCTGGTATCTGAGCAAGGGGGTTGACGGTCACTGGCGAGGTACTGCTTCCGATGTGGTGGGGGAGGCGATGGGTAAAAGCGAAGGGTTTGCCCTCAACTGGCGTTATCAGCTCGATCTGGCGCTGCCGGATGGCGAGGTGGTGCGGGTGAGCTTCGATGACTGGATGTACCTGCTGGACGAAGATCGTCTGATCAATCGTGCCGAGATCAGCAAGTTCGGTATCCATCTTGGCGAAGTGATCCTCTATATCGAACGTCAGCCCTGACCGTTAACGCAAGATAACGGCCAGTAAAAAGCGCGCCGATGGCGCGCTTTTGTTTACCGAAAAACCAGAGTCATCAGATGATGCGGTTCTCTTCCAGCATCTTGCGACGGGCCTCTTCCTTGGCCATCTTCTTCTTGCGGTTGTCGCAGGGTTCCGGGCAATCGCACTCTTTCTCGATGCCGACGCTACCCAGACCGCCACAGGAGCCGGAGATGGTCTTCTTCTGGAAGATGTAACCGATAGCCATGGCGGCTATCACCAGCATGAATACCCCGAAGGTGATCAGAAAAATCTGCATCTCTACCTCTTACTTCTTGACCAGATAGGGCTTGAAGGCATCGGAGTAAGCCTCTTCAAAGCCGTTGTCCGTCTTGGTGATCACGAAGATCGCCAGGCCGCGCTCGTTGGCATAGGCCAGGCTCTTCTCGGTCCCCATCACCATAAACACGGTGGCCAACCCGTCTGCGGTCATGCAGGAGGGGTGGATCACGGTGACCGATACCAGACGGTGCTGGATCGGCTTGCCGCTGCGCGGATCTATGGTGTGGGAGAAGCGCTGACCATCCAGTTCATAGTAGTTGCGGTAATCGCCGGAGGTAGCCACCCCGTTGTCACCGGGCACGATCACCTCTTGCACCGTGCCGGTGCCTGCGGTGGGCTTCTCGATGGCCACGCGCCAGGGGTGACCCTTGCCGTTGACGCCATTGATCCGCAGCTCGCCGCCAATCTCCACCAGATAGTTGCGCGCACCCAGTGACTCCAGATACTCGGCTACCTTGTCCACACCAAAGCCCTTGGCGATGGCGGAGAGGTCAACGTAGAGATCCGGAATGTCTTTTTGCAGGGTATCGGCATCCACCGAGGTGGTGACGTGCAGGTTGCCCAGACCGGTCTTCTGGCGAGTCTGGGTGATCAGCTCGTCGGAAGGGACCTTGGTCGGCTTCTTGTCCGGGCCAAAGCCCCACAGATTGACCAAGGGGCCAACGGTGACGTCCAGCGCCCCCTGGCTCTCACGGCCAATGTGAATGGCCTCTGTGACGACCCGTGCGGTATCGCGGGAGACCACTACCGGTTTGTTGTCACGGCTCTGGTTGAAGCGCGACAGTTCGGAATCGGGGCGATAGGTCGACATCTGGTCGTTGACCCGCTCCAGCAAGACATCGACCTCAGCTTGAAGCTTGGCCGGATCGCTGATGGCGCTGTCCGCCACCTTGATGGAGTAGTAAGTGCCCATGGTGCTACCGGTGATGTGGATCTCCGGTTTGGATTGGACCGTCTCCTGACCGCACCCAGTCAAGAAAAAGGCTAGCCCGAAGGCTAGCCAGGTCTTTACAACACTGTGCATGGATTAACCACCAAAGTCATCCAACAGGATGTTTTCGTCTTCAACGCCCAAATCTTTGAGCATGTTGATGACGGCAGCGTTCATCACCGGAGGTCCACACATGTAGAACTCGCAATCTTCCGGTGCTTCGTGGTTCTTGAGATAGTTCTCGTAGAGCACGTTGTGGATGAAGCCGGTGTAGCCGTCCCAGTTGTCTTCCGGTTGCGGATCGGACAGGGCGACGTTCCAGGTGAAGTTCTCGTTCTCGGCGGCGAGCATGTCAAAATCTTCGACATAGAACATTTCGCGCTTGGAACGGGCACCGTACCAGAAGCTCATCTTGCGCTTGGACTTCAGGCGACGCAGCTGGTCGAAGATATGGGAACGCATCGGCGCCATACCTGCACCACCACCGATGAATACCATTTCGGCATCGGTATCTTTGGCGAAGAACTCACCGAACGGACCGGAGATAGTCACCTTGTCGCCAGCCTTGAGGCTGAAGATGTAGGAGGACATCTGTCCCGGAGGGGCAGTCCAGTTGCTCGGGGGCGGGGTCGCGATACGCACGTTCAGCATGATGATGCCGAACTCTTCCGGATAGTTGGCCATGGAGTAGGCACGGATGATCGGCTCATCGACCTTGGACTCCAGCTCAAAAATCTTGAAGCGATCCCAGTCACCGCGATACTCCTCGGGAATATCGAAGTTCTTGTAGTGCACGTGGTGAGCCGGGGCTTCAATCTGGATATAACCACCGGCGCGGAACGGCACGCTCTCGCCATCGGGGATCTGCAGCTTGAGCTCCTTGATGAAGGTGGCCTTGTTATCGTTGGAGATAACAGTACATTCCCACTTCTTCACCCCGAAGATCTCTTCCGGCAGTTCGATATCCATGTCGGAGCGAACGGTAACCTGACAGGCCAGACGCTCGCCATGACGGGCTTCGCCCTTGCTGATGTGATCCAGTTCGGTCGGCAGAATGTCGCCGCCACCGGATTTCACCCGTACCTTGCACTGGCCGCAGGAGCCACCGCCGCCACAGGCGGAGGAGACGAAGATACCGCTGCCAGCCAGCACGCCGAGCAGCTTGCCACCGGCCGGGCTGGTCACAGCCTTGGCCGGGTCACCATTGATGCTGATTGTCACGTCGCCCGCGGTCACCAGCTTGGACTTGGCGAACAGAATGACTGCCACCAGTGCCAGCAGGATCACGGTAAACATGACCACACCCAAAATAATTTCCATCTATCGTTCCTTTCTGATTGCAGGAAAGCCGATTACAGGGAGATACCAGAGAAGGACATGAAGCCCAGCGCCATCAGACCGGCGGTGATGAAGGTGATGCCCAGACCGCGCAGGCCTTCCGGAACATCGGAATACTTCATCTTCTCGCGGATACCTGCCAGCGCAACGATCGCCAGCATCCAGCCTGCCCCTGAACCCACACCGTAGACCACAGACTCCATGAAGTTGTAGTCACGCTGCACCATGAAGGAGACGCCACCGAAGATGGCGCAGTTCACGGTGATGAGCGGCAGGAAGATACCCAGCGCGTTGTAGAGTGCCGGGAAGTACTTGTCCAGCGCCATCTCCAGGATCTGTACCAGTGCTGCAATCACACCGATGAAGGTGATGAAGCTCAGGAAGCTCAGATCCAGACCGGATACCAGAGCGCCATCTTTAAGCACGTAGTTGTAGATCAGGTTGTTGGCAGGAACCGCGATGGTCTGCACCACAATAACGGCAATACCCAGACCCATGGAGGTCTTTACCTTCTTGGACACCGCCAGGAAGGTACACATCCCCAGGAAGAAGGAGAGTGCCAGGTTTTCGATGAAGATCGATTTAATCAACAGACTCAGATAGTGTTCCATACCTTAATCCTTCGCCTCCACCTGCTTGGGATCCTTGGTGCGAACGCCCCAAATGATCAGACCAATGATGAAGAATGCACTCGGCGGCAGCAGCAGCAGGCCGTTGGGCACATACCAGCCACCGTTGTTCACCAGCGGCAGCAGCTCGATGCCGAACCAGGTGCCGGAGCCCAGCAGTTCACGCACGGTTGCGACACTCAGCAGAATGGCGCCATAGCCCAGACCGTTGCCGATACCATCCAGGAAGGAGGGCAGCGGGGCACTCTTCATGGCGTATGCTTCAGCGCGGCCCATTACGATACAGTTGGTGATGATCAGACCCACGAAGACCGACAGTTGCTTGGAGATGTCATAGGCGTACGCCTTGAGCACCTGGTCAACCACGATAACCAGTGAGGCGATGATCGCCATCTGCACGATGATCCGGACGCTGTTCGGGATCTGGTTGCGGATCAGGGAGATGAACAGGTTTGAGAAGGCGGTGACCGCCATGACCGCGAGGGTCATTACAAACGCAGTTTTCATCTGGCTGGTAACCGCCAGTGCAGAACAGACACCCAGCACCTGCAAGGCGATGGGGTTGTTGCCCAGCACAGGCGTCAACAGCAACTTCTTCATTTCGCTCTTGTCAGCCATTGTTGATTTCTCCTGCACGAACCTTGGCCAGGAAAGGACCGAAGCCCTTGGGACCCATCCAGAAGTCGAAGGTATGCTGTACGCCGTTACCGGTCAGAGTGGCACCGGAGAGACCATCGATCTCGTGCTCGGAACCCGCCGGAGCATGGCCCTTGATGACGCGCAGCGCCGGCATGCCATTTTGGTCGAACAGTTTCTTGTCCTTGAACAGCGCCTGCCAGGCCGGGTTTTCGATCTCGCCACCCAGACCCGGGGTTTCACCGTGGTCATAGTAGGTGATGCCCTTGATGGTCTGGCCATCAGCGGCAACGGCGACGAAGGCATACATGGTCGACCACAGACCCTGACCGTAGATGGGCAGGATGATGCTGTCGATCTTGCCTTCGGCATCCTTGGCGAAGAATACCGGGATCTGCTTGGAGATCTGACGCAGGCTGGCCTTGTCGTCAGCGGCGGCAAGACGGATGCTGCGGGCCGGATCTTTGGCTGCCTGCTTGGTGTCGAAGTTGTCGGCATCGCCGTCAACAAAGTCACCGGTTGCCAGATCCACCAGACGCGCTTCGATCTTCTCGCCATACAGTTTGGCCAGGTCGCGCTTGGCCACTTCGCTTACATCCACACCGGCTACGGCGAGAATGTTGCTCTGCTTGTCCAGCGCCTTGTTTTCCTGCTGGGTAGAACGCAGGCCCACAGCGGCAACGGATACCACGATGGAACAGGCCAGACAGAGGCCGGTGACCACGCTGACGGTGCCGAGGGTTGAATCTTTATTAAACGCCACGAGCAATCCTCCGCTTGATGTTTGCCTGAGCGACGAAGTGGTCAAACAGGGGAGCAAACAGGTTCGCAAACAGAATGGCCAGCATCATGCCTTCCGGGAACGCAGGGTTAACCACGCGAACCAGCACGACCATTACGCCGATCAGGGCGCCATACCACCACTTGCCTTTGTTGGTAAAGGCTGCGGAGACAGGGTCGGTCGCCATGAAGGCCATACCGAAGGCGAAGCCACCCAGTACCAGATGCCAGTGCCACGGCATGTTGAACATGGGGTTGGTATCGGAACCGATGACGTTGAACAGCAGGGAGGTGGCGATCATACCGATCATCACGCCGGCGATGATACGCCAGGAGGCGATGCGCATGTAGACGATCATGGCGGCACCCAGCAGAATCATCAGGGTAGAGACTTCACCGATGGAACCCGGCAGGTTACCCAGGAAAGCGTCCATCCAGCTGATAGCTTGGCCAGTTGCACCGTTGATCAGCGCCATCTGGCCGCCTTGGGCCCACTGGCTCAGGGCAGTCGCGCCGGAGAAGCCGTCAACGGCAACCCACACGGCGTCACCGGAGATCTGGCCCGGGTAGGCGAAGAACAGGAACGCACGACCAGCCAGCGCCGGGTTCAGGAAGTTCTTGCCGGTACCACCGAACACCTCTTTGGCCATCACCACACCGAAGGTGATACCCAGCGCAGCTTGCCACAGTGGCAGCTCGGGCGGCACGATCAGGGCAAACAGGATGGAGGTCACGAAGAAGCCTTCGTTGATCTCGTGTTTGCGCACCATGGCGAACAGCACTTCCCAGAAACCACCGACAAAGAAGACGGTGATATAGATTGGGAAGAAGTGGGTGGCGCCAATCAGCATCTTGCTGCCGATACCGGCAACAGCCGGATCGAGGGAGGCGCCCAGCATGGTAGCCAGGGCATATTGCCAGCTGCTGGCACCAGCAGCCGAGCCCATGTGGGCAATGGCGGCAATCGCCTGGTTACCAACGTTGTACATGCCCCAGAACATGGCCGGGAACACGGCCAGCCACACCATGATCATCATGCGCTTCAGATCGAGCGCATCACGAACGTGGGAGGCGTTGCGGGTAACGCTACCCGGGGTATAGAACAGGGTGTATGCCGCTTCGAACAGGGCATAGTACTTGGCGTACTTTCCACCCGGTTCGAAGTGGTGTTCCATATTTTCAAGAAGTTGCTTGAAACTCATCGCTTAACCTTCCAGTTCAATCTTGGTCAGGCACTCACGCAAGATCGGGCCGTACTCTGTCTTGCCAGGGCAGACAAAGGTACAGAGCGCCAAATCTTCCTCATCCAGCTCCAGGCAGCCCAGTGCTTGCGCACCGTCGGTATCGCCGGAGACCATGTCCCGCAGCAGCAGGGTCGGCAGGATGTCGAGTGGCATCACCCGCTCATAGTTGCCGATAGGCACCATGGAACGGTCACTACCGTTGGTAGTGGTGGTGAAGTTGATCAGCTTGCCCTTCATCAGATGAGAGAGGGTGGTACGGGTGATAGAGAACTTGTTGGCGCTGGGGTTGATCCAGCCCAGGAACTCTTTCTCGCGACCTTCACCCAGCACGCAAACCTGATTGTGGTAGCGGCCCAGGTAGTCGTGAACACCTTCGGCTTTGGCACCACTCAGGATAGAACCGGAGATGATACGGTTTTCGTCGGCACGCAGCTCATTGTTGGTGAGCTGACTGATGCAGGCGCCCAGACGGGTACGCAGCAGACGCGGCTTGAGCACGTTCGGGCCAGCCAGCGCGATCACCTTGTCAGTGAAGATCTGACCTGTGGTGAACAGCTTGCCGAATGCGATCACATCCTGATAGTTGATGTGCCACTGCACTTTGGTGCTGCTGACCGGATCCAGGAAGTGGATATGGGTACCCGGCAGACCGGCAGGGTGCGGACCAACGAAGATCTCTTCCTTGACCTGAGCCAGCGGAGAGTGGGGCAGACTGCCTTCGCCTTTACAGACGTAGACTGCGCCGTCGGTCAGGCGGGTCAATACGGCCAGACCATCGAGGAAGGCCTGCGGCTGTTCCTTGATAATCAGCTCGGCATCGGCTGCCAGCGGGTTGGTGTCCATTGCAGTGACAAAGATGGCGCGCGGGGCAGACGCTACCGCGGGGACTTTGCTGAACGGACGGGTACGCAACGCAGTCCATTGACCTGATGCGACCAGGATCTCTTGCACCTTGCTGCGCTCGAGCTTGGCCAGCTCGGCAGAGGCAAAATGCTCAAACGTCACCTGTTCATCGGAACCGTCGAGGTCGATGACCACAGACTGGAGAACACGTTTGGCACCACGGTTGATCTCTGAAACCACACCGGTGGCAGGAGCTGTGAATTTAACGCCCGGATTCTTCTTGTCTTCAAAAAGATCCTGACCTTTGATGACGCGATCACCTACTTTGACGAACATAGTAGGTCGCATCCCCACAAACTCCTCGCCCAGTGTCGCAACACGGGTGATGGCGGGGCCATCGTAGATTACTTGCTCTGGCGCACCCAGCACGGGGATGTCCAGTCCTCTTTTGATTGTAATCATACTTACTTGCACTACCGTTACGGGAGAGGTTGGTTAGCGCCGAGAAATACATCACGACGGGTGGTTGAATGAGTCGATGTTGTGGTTGCGCCAGGTGGGCAGGCTCAACAATTATTCAACATGCAGGCTCACTCAAAAGCGCTTGAGTTTACCACTTAAGGTGCATTTTCTGCCATGCCAAATGGGCAAAATCCCCGTGCCATCACAAAATTAACCTGCAATGAATAAGCCCCCGACACCTTGTAAGTAGTGGTTTTAAAGGTTTTTTTATTTCGATACCTCGATGGGGGTATTTGCCGTTGTCTCCACTATCAGCAAAAAGCCTTGATGCCGAAATATACCCCCTTGGATGTAGCCCTTTCGGGGCCAATGGGGGAAATATGTTTAATTTTTGTTGGCAGGTTATCGAGGAGAATCCTGTGGTAGAACCGGTTTCAGGAGAGTGACGGTTTGCCAACGCAGCTCGGGGTGCGCGGGGCGTGGCCTTTTTCCTGCCACTCGCTCTCTGTGTAGGTATGCAACGCCAGTGCATGAACGGCACCGGCCAGCTCATCGGCCAGCACCGAATTGACCTGACGATGACGGGCCAGCAGCCGCTGCCCTGCAAATTGCTCGCTGACGATCACCACCTTGAAGTGGCTCTCAGATCCCGGTTCCACACGGTGCATGTGGCTCTCGTTCATCACCTCCAGCACGGAGGGGGAGAGGGCGGCGGTCAGCTTGGCTTCAATCAGTTGTTGGATGGTCATCGGATCGGCTTCCAGAGTGAATGTTGGGCCATTCTATCGGCAGTCGCGGGATGGAATAAGCCCCCGTAAGAGGGAAATCACCCGTGAGTTGCCCCCTTGATGCGCATCGAACTGGTGAAATTCCTGCTCCTCGCTAGAATAGCGCCACTTTGCGTCGCCCCTGGCGCCTGTATACACGAATCAAGCCGAGGTTGGACTCTTCCTATGCAAACCCTTCTCGACACTCCCCATTGCCAGCTCACGCTCTACCGCTATCCGCGCCAGAGTCAGGAGACCCTGCAAGCCTGGGATGCGGCTGACGAATATCTGATCAACACCCTGGCGGAGTCCCCCCTTGAGCAGGCGGGCCCCGTCATCATCATGAATGACGGTTTTGGCGCGCTGGCCGCCTATCTGCATCCGCACTCCCCCTGCTGCGTCACCGACTCTTACATCAGTGAACGGGCGACCCTGGCCAATCTGGCCGAAAACGGACTGGATGCAGGCGGTATCCGCTTGCAGGATGCGCTGGCGCCGCTGCCCGATGCCCCTGCTCTGGTGGTGATCAAGGTCTCCAAATATCAGGCACTGCTGGAGCAGCAACTGCTGGCATTGCGTGCGGTGGTGACACCGGCAACCCGTGTTATCGCTGCCGGCAAGGCGAAGGATATTCATACCTCCACCCTCAAGTTGTTTGAGAAGTATCTGGGGCCTACCCGTACCTCGCTGGCCTGGAAGAAGGCGCGCCTCATTCACTGCGAGCCGCAGGCAGAACGTCCCGCGCTGGCCAACCCCTTCCCGACTGTCTGGCCGCTGGAGGGGAGTGGCATGCTCATCCACAACCATGCCAACGTCTTCTCGCGCACCAGTCTCGATATTGGTGCCCGCTTTATGCTGGACAACCTGCCCATCCACAGTGCCCGCAAGGTGATCGATCTGGGCTGTGGCAACGGGGTGCTGGGTCTGTCGCTGCTCGCCAAAGACAGCGAGGTGGAGGTGACCTTTATCGATGAATCCTATATGGCGGTCGCCTCGGCACAGCTCAACGTCGAGCACAATCTGCCCGATGCACTGCCGCGCGCCCGCTTTATGGTCAATAACTGTCTCGACGGGGTGGCGGTCGGCTCGGCGGATCGGATCCTCTGCAACCCTCCTTTCCATCAGTTACAGGCGATCACCGATCATATTGCCTGGCAGATGTTCAGCGATGCGCACCGGGTGTTGCCTCAGGGGGGTGAACTCTGGATAGTAGGCAACCGTCATCTGGACTATCACAACAAACTCAAGCGCTTGTTTGCCAACGCACAAGTCGTTGCGTCGAACAGCAAATTCGTTATTTTGAAAGCCATCAAACGCTAAAGCCAAAGGAAACCATGATGAAAAAGTCACTCTTGCTGCTGGCCGCCCTGATGCTGGGCGGGTGTGCCACTCATTGGCCGGAGACGGCGCTGCTCAATCCGCAGGTGATCCCCGCCAACCAGCAATACTACTCTGGCAATCGCATCACCATGGAAGGGGTAGACAAGCGTGAGGCTGCCTACGTCTTCTCCATCAAACATAAAGAGAAAGCCCCCGTGCTGGTCAACAGCGAGCGTCCGCTCAACCTGCTGATGGCCGAGCGGCTGGCCGAAGGTCTGCGCAGCCAGGGTCTGGAAGTGGGCAACAGTGGCACCACCAACCTGACGCTGGTGATCTCCAACGCTGCAGTCAATGTGGAAGAGAAGACCTTTACCTATGTCACCAAGTCCCGCGTCAGCCTGCAGGTGATCGCCGATTTTCAGGGCAACCGTCTGACCAAGCAGTTCAACATGTCCTCCAGCAAGGAGAGTCCGAGCGAGCCAAGTATGGCCGATCTGGAGTCTACACTGAACCTGCAACTGGGTAGCGTGCTGCAGCAGATCATGGCGGATGATGCGCTGCGCGGTTACCTGAAAGGTCAACCGAACGGTGCAGGGGTCTGATGATGAAAAAACTCTGGTTGCTGGCCATGCTGATCGCCCCGCTGGCGTTCGCAGGCCCGAAAGTCAGAATGGAGACCAACCACGGCAATATCGTGGTGGAGCTGGCGTCCAAGCAGGCGCCCCAGACGGTGAAGAACTTCCTGCGTTACGTGGCTGATGGCAGCTATGACGGCAGCATCTTCCACCGGGTGATCCAGGATTTCGTGGTGCAGGGTGGGGGCTACAACCAGCAGTTCCAGCAATTGCCGACTTATGAGCCTGTGGTCAACGAGTCGCGTGGCGGTCTGCCCAACAAGCGTGGCTCCATCGCCATGGCTCGCACCCAGGCGGTCGACAGCGCTACTCGCCAGTTCTACTTCAATCTGGTCGACAACAATAACCTCAACGCCGGTGGCGCCGCGGGTTATACCGTGTTCGGTCAGGTGGTTCAGGGGATGGAAGTGTTGGACAAGCTGGCTCAGGTACAGACCGGTTACAGCCCCATTCTGCGCGCCAACGATGTGCCGACCAGTCCCATCATTCTGAAGAAGGTGGTCTTGTTGGCAGAAACGCCGGCAGACAAGAAAGTCGACAAGAAAGCGGGCAAGTAATCCTCGCCGGACGCGGTTCGTCACCTCGCCTCGTCAGGTCACAATACAAGGCTCATCCCGTTCGGGATGGGCCTTTTCTCTATCCGGGCTTCTTTTGCCTATCTCTTTGCTTGCCTTGGCTATCTGCCATCAACCTGCCAAAATGACGCACTTTTCCAAAGTTGTCAGGTAGTTGAACATGATCCGCAAACCAAGCTGGAGAGAGTCCCTCGCCGTTTATCTCGAATTTCGGGTATTTATTCTCTTTGCCATGGGTTTTTCATCGGGTCTGCCGCTGCTGCTGGTGTTCGGTACCCTCTCATTCTGGTTGCGCGAGGCCGATGTCAGCCTGACCGATATCGGCTATATGAGCTGGGTGGCGCTCGCCTATGGCTTTAAATGGCTGTGGTCACCGTTGGTGGATCGCATGCCGCTGCCGTTGCTCTCCACGCTGCTGGGGCGTCGCCGCAGCTGGATGTTTTTCTCCCAGCTGTTGATTGCCGCCGCGCTGGTCGGCATGGCGTTCTGCGATCCCAAGACCGAGCTGGCTCAGTTGGCGATGTTTGCCCTGCTGGTGGCCTTTGCCTCGGCCACGCAGGATATCGTTATCGACGCCTATCGCATCGAATCTGCTCCCGAGCGGCTACAGGCGGCGATGGCGGCCTCCTACATGACCGGTTACCGGCTGGCGATGATCATGGCGGGCGCCGGTGCGCTGGCACTGGCAGCCTGGTTTGGTAGCAATAGTGGCTATGACTATCGTGGCTGGCAGATTACCTATCTGGTGATGGCGGGCCTGATGTCACTCGGGGTCATCACCACGCTGTTTTGCCACGAGCCGGATATCGATCTGGCCGAGCAGGGCAAACAACAGGCCGAACGCAAGGCGCAGCTCCTGAATAAAGGGTGGCCTGCGCTGCTGGCGAGTGCCGGGGCCTGGGGCTATGAGGCGGTCTGGTGTCCGTTTGCCGACTTCTTTCGTCGCTATGGCAGCTCGGCGCTGCTGATCCTGGCTCTGATCGCCTGCTATCGGGTTGCCGATGTGGTGATGGGGGTGATGTCCAACAGCTTCTATGTGGATATGCAGTTCAGCAAGACCGAGGTTGCCACCATTACCAAGGTGTTTGGCGTCATCATGACGCTGGTGGGCGCTGCGCTGGGGGGCGTGCTGGTGATGCGCTTCGGCACGCTGCGCATCCTGTTCTTGGGGGCGCTGCTCACCGCCAGCACCAACCTGTTGTTTGCCTTGCTCAATCAGGTTGGTCACAACCTGGAACTGCTGACGCTGATTATCTCGCTGGATAACCTCAGTGCCGGTATCGCTACCGCAGCCTTCGTGACCTATCTCTCCAGCCTGACCAATGTGGCATTTTCGGCCACTCAGTACGCCCTGTTCAGCTCGGTAATGTTGCTGCTACCCAAGTTGCTGGCCGGTTTTTCCGGACAGGTTGTGGAGCAGATTGGCTACAGTGCCTTCTTTGTCGGAACCAGTTTATTGGGCTTGCCCGTGTTGTTGTTGATTGTGCTTGTCGCCAGAAAAGGGAGTGAGTTGCTCTCAACGGCTGACAAATAGCAAGCGTTTGCGTAGAATCAGGGGTGATTAGATTCACACTTCCGGATAAAGTTCCCGAGAAGTTGTTTCACCCCCAATTTTATTTGATTAGAATCCCTCTCGCTCCTTGTGGGCAGGCTACGGAAAACCTCAACTAACGCACAAGAGACCAATAAAATGGCCAAATTTACCAAGACTCTGATCGCTGCCGGTCTGCTGGCTGCTGCCGCTACCCCGGCCTTCGCTGCTGACTACAGCGGTGATATCCACAAGAATGACTACAAGTGGATGCAGTTCAACGTAATGCACACCATCGACCAGCGCCCTTTCACCACCGGTGAAGAGGACTACAACGATACCTATTTTGAAATGGAATTCGGTGGTCGCTCCGGTCTGTTTGATCTGTACGGCTATGTCGACGTATTCGATATTTTCGACTCCCGCCACAGCAACAAACACCATGGTCAGAACCTGTTCATGAAGTTTGCGCCGCGCATGTCTCTGGATGCTCTGACTGGTAAAGATCTCTCCTTTGGTCCTGTGCAAGAGCTCTACATTGCCAACCTGAACAACGTTGGCGACAAGCAGATGGAAAATCAGATTGGTCTGGGCGCCGATGTGATGGTTCCTTGGTTTGGCAAGGTAGGCATGAACCTGTATGCCCGTCATTCCACTGAGAACCAGTTCTTTACTGAAGAAGAAGGCGACTGGAACGGTTATCAGTTCTCCATGAACTGGTTCAAGCCCTTCTACACCTTCGGCAATGGCAGCTTTGTCTCCTACCAAGGCTATCTGGATTATCAGTTCGGTCTGGATACCCATGACCGTGCTGACCGTACCAGCGACAACCTGGCTACTTTCCACGGTATCTACTGGCACTCCGATCGTTATGCCGTTGGTTACGGTCTGAAGTACTTTATGGATGCTTATGGTACCAAAGATGGTTCCACTGCATACGATGGTACTCCTTGGAAGAGCACCGGCTTCAGCCACTACTTCTCTGTTACCTACAAGTTCTAATAAAACTTGGGGTACAAAAAACCGGAGCATCTGCTCCGGTTTTTTTATGGCCGCGATGTAGATAGCGTGGCGCGAGTAATCAAGTGCGCCACGGCTGAGTGGATAAATCAGTCGCGGAAGTTCTGGAACTGCATCGGTTGACCCAGTTCGGCGCCACGGACCAGTGCCATGGTCTCTTGCAGATCGTCACGCTTCTTGCCGGTGACACGTACTTCATCACCCTGGATGGCGACCTGTACCTTGATTTTGGAGTCCTTAATCAGCTTGACCAGCTTCTTGGCGATCTCTTTCTCGATCCCCTGTTTGAACTTGACGGTCAGGTGGAAGCGTTTGCCGGAGTGAACGGAGTCACCCACTTCCATGGAGCTGTTTTCGATGTTGCGCTTGAGCAGGGCACCACGCAGGATTTCGACCATCTGCTTGAGCTGGAAATCAGCATCAGCTTCCAGCTTTACCTCTTCCTTGTTCAACTCGAAGCTGGCTTCTACCCCACGAAAATCGAAACGGGTGGCCAGTTCACGATTGGCGTTGTCGACTGCGTTCAACACCTCGTTCATTTTGACTTCAGAGACAATATCGAATGACGGCATAGCCGGAGCTCCTCATGTTGCGTTATCGGGGGGCAAATCTACCAGAAAACGGGCAAATTTGCTGATTTTGATGGGGTTGCTCTGCTAGAATCCCCTGCGCACAGGACGGGTGGACCCGTTAGTGTCCACCAGCGACATCTTCACTTATCCCCGGTAACAGGTTGAGAGGATTGCAACCCTTACCCTGACAGAGTCACACCATGCCAAGCGGATTAAAAAATTCCCGACAGCCCGTTATTCCACCCGTTACTCCGAAGTGGTCACTGTTGGGTTGTGGCGCCCTCGGCGGCGTTTTTGCCTCCCTGTTGACCCAGAGTGGTCAATCCACCCGTGTCTTGTTACGCGAACATCATAAGTCCACGCTCCATCCGGGGATCGATTTCACCTCGCTGGAGGGGCATGTCCAGCTGCTCAATATCGAGCGCGGGTTTGTCAGCAAACCCGGCAAGATCCAGCGTCTGCTGGTGATGACCAAGGCCAGTCAGGTGATTGCCGCACTGACGCCGCTGGTGGGTAAGCTAGATGCCGGCGTGCCGATCGTGCTGCTGCACAACGGGATGGGCATTGCCGAGCAGGTGGTCGAGATGTTCCCGCACAATCCGGTGATTGCCGGTGTCACCAGCCATGGTGCCATGCAGTGCGGCCATTTTGTCTTCCGTCATACTGGCAAGGGGGAAACCTGGCTTGGCCCGATCAACGATGCCGCCAAGGCCCATGCCGCGCTCGCGGACGAGCTGGCGCTGGCACTGGGGCAGGCTGGCTGGGATGAGCAGGTATTGACGCGCCAGTGGCAAAAGCTGGCTATCAACTGTGCCATCAATCCCCTGACGGCCCTCTACAAGCTGAAAAATGGCGAGCTGGCTGGCCCCCGTTTTGCCGATGCCCTGCAGCAGATCTGCGTGGAAGTGGCGGATGTGATGTGTGCAGAAGGGATTGCAACCACGGCAGAGGAGTTGCAACGCCGGGTGATGACAGTGGTGGAACTGACCGCTGACAATTACTCCTCCATGCATCAGGATATGGAGCTGGGACGCGAGACCGAGATTGAGGCCATCACCGGCTTCCTGCTGGCCAAGGCTGCCCGGCATGGCATTGCCGTACCGGTCAATCAGGGTCTCTATCAGGCGATCAAAGAGAAGAGTCAGGCCGTCTGACCTTTTACATAGCAGAGCAAGCAGCAAGGAGGCGAACGTGAGTGTACTGGTGCTGGTGGCTCCCGGGTCGGAAGAGATAGAGACGGTCGCCATTGTCGATACCCTGGTGCGCGCCAGCATCGAGGTGGTGCTGGCCTCTTGTTGCCCAGCCGGATCCCGGCAGGTGAAGGCATCGCGCGGGGTACAGCTGGTGGCCGATTGTCATATCGACGAACTGACCCGTCGGGATTTTGAAGCCATCGTGGTACCCGGCGGCTTGCCCGGCAGCGAAGTGATCCGCGATACCCCGCTGGCCATCGATCTGCTCAAAGAGCAGGCCGCTCTTGGCCGCTGGCGCGCTGCCATCTGCGCCGCCCCTGTGGTGGTGTTGCAACATCACGCTCTGCTGGATGGTGCCATCGTCACCTGTCATCCCGGCTTTCAGCCCCGACTACCGACATCGCAGCTGTCACATGAGCGGGTAGTCAGAGATGAGGCTCATCGCCTTATCACCAGCCAGGGGCCGGGCAGCGCCATCGAGTTTGCGCTTGAACTGGTCCGGGTGCTGTGCGGGGATGAAGTGGCGGCCACTGTCGCTGGCCCTATGGTGCTGCCTTGAGCGCACTCTGCTGCAGAATCAAGCTGGCCATGCTTTGAAAAACGGGCCCCGATCAAGATGATCGGGGCCCGTTTGTTATCTGCCGTTGTCGGTCACGCCATCTTGTCCGGCTCAGTAGTCGTACTGTGAGCACTGTTTTTTGTTGTACTCAGTTTTCCAGCGTGCCAATTCTTGCTCTGTGCCGAGCTTGTCTCCTTTCTTGATAGCCTGTTCCAGTATCTCAATCCGGTCGTACAGCCAGCGGCACTCTGCCGTCGGGTTGTTCTTGCCGATGCCGGTCAACGGTAGCAAACAGAGTCCCAACCAAAGATATTTCATCCCGAACGCTCCTTGTCATTGTGGCAGTGAAGGTCTCCTTGGAGTCTACTATTTTAGCCGCAACAAGAGAGATAGAGCTGCGGTTATCCTTGGGGTAAGATGATGTCATGTCTGTTTATTTATACAGTGGTATGCGCAAAATCATCCATATCGACATGGACTGCTTTTTTGCCGCGGTGGAGATGCGGGACAATCCGGCGTTGCGGGAGGTGCCGCTCGCCATCGGTGGGGCCTCCGAGCGACGCGGCGTTATCTCGACCTGCAACTATGTGGCGCGCCGGTTCGGGGTGCGCTCCGCCATGCCGAGCGCACTGGCGAAAAAACTCTGCCCACCGCTGGTACTGATCCCTGGGCGAATGGCGGTGTACAAGGATATCTCCCGTCAGCTCAGGGCCATTTTCCTCCGCTATACCGATCAGGTTGAACCACTGTCGCTGGACGAGGCTTACCTCGACGTGACCCACAGTCGCTGTTGTGGCGGTAGCGCCACCCTGATGGCGCAAGAGATCCGGCAAGCCATCGTCACCGAACTGGGGTTGACCGCCTCGGCCGGAGTGGCCCCCAACAAGTTTCTCGCCAAGCTCGCCTCGGAGCAGCGCAAACCCGATGGTCTGTTTGTCATTCGTCCCGACGAAGTGGCTGAATTTGTCTGCCAGTTGCCCCTCGGCAAACTGCCCGGGGTTGGGCGCAAGACTGCCGAGCGGCTGGAGGCGCAAGGGCTCTACACCTGTGAGGATGCGCGGGCTTTGTCGGCACAAGAGCTGTGCAGCCGTTTTGGCAAGCTGGGGGAGATGTTGACGACCCGGATCTGGGGGCTGGATGAACAGCCGGTGCAGGCGCACCGGATCCGCAAAACCATCGGGGTGGAGACCACCTTGGCGAGCGATGTTTGTGACGAAGCCGCCTGTTTGACGGTATTGCAGCAACTGCTGCCGGAGCTGGAGCGGCGATTTCAGCTGGCGTGCCCTGCCGAGCAGGTGATGGGGCAGGGGATCAAGCTCAAGTTTGCCGATTTCCACCAGACCACTGTCTATCGCAGTCAGGGTGGCTATCAGCCAGCCTTGTTCGTTCCCCTGCTCAAAGAGGGGTTACAGCGGGCGCAAGGGCGTTCGGTTCGCCTGCTGGGCTTGGTGGTGGGTTTGCCAAAAGAGGGTGAAGATAATCAACTCTCGCTGGATTTGCTGTGAGAGAGTTAAGTTTTTGTTTATAAAGTCGATAATCTATCCATATCTGTATGACGTAGGAATATTGGCATGAGCGCTCTTTCTGTCCAGGGTCGGATTACCCTGATCGCCGGTTGCTGTCTGTTGGTGACAGCCGCCGCTCTGGTTGCCTCTTCGATTTACAACGCGAACAAGATGCAACAGCAGGTGCGGCAAGCCACCATGCATGAGGCGCAGCAGTCGGCCGAGAACTGGATGAAGGCGATGGGCTCGGAGCAGGCGGCCAAGGTGACCAGCTATCTCGATGAGGCCTATTTCCGCGCCAGTTTGCTGGCGGAGAGCGTGTTGTTCCAGCGCAAGAATGCGGCCGAGAACTTTGTCCATTCGGAGGCGCTGCGCAGCGCCGTCAATCAGCAATTGCACGATGCCGTTGCCTCATCGACCAATCTGCTTGGTGTCTATGCGGTGTTCGAGCCTGACCAGCTGGATGGGGAAGACAGCAACTATCAGGGCTCAACGGCGCTGGGTTCCAACGACAAGGGGCGTTTTTCCAGTTACTGGGCCTACGACAACGGCAAGATAGAGCCGGAAGTGCAGAATGAGGATGTACTGGCCGATGAGAGCCCGACCGAGGCTGGTGGAATCGAAAATGAGTGGTATCGCTGCAGCATTCGCACCCGTGCCCTCTGCCTGCTGGAGCCCTATCTGGACGATGTGGGCGATAAACAGATATTGATGACCTCGGTGACGGTCCCGCTACTGGAGCAGGAGACCTTGCTGGGGATGGTCGGGGTCGATATCTCGCTGGCCACTTTGCAGAGTCTGGTCAGTACCATGGACAAGGAGCTCTATGACGGCAAGGGCAGAATCTTGCTGGTCAGTCACGAGGGGCGCGTGGCGGGAGCCGATGAGTTCGATGTGACCATGGGGCGTGGGCTGGATCAGAAGTATCAGGGGCTGGCCAGCGAGCTGAAAGGCTGGCTCAGTCAGGGTCAGGAGCTGACTCGCTGGAGCAGCGATGGCACCTTGTTGCAGACCTTTGTCCCGGTATCCATGCGTGGCACCGACCGTAAATGGGGCATCTACATTGAATTGCCACGGGCCGTAGTGCTGGCCTCGGCCCAGCAACTGCAAGATGAGCTGGCCAGTGAGGCCAATCGCAGCGTGGTCTCGCAACTGTCGATCGGGGTGCTGATCTCGCTGGTGGCCCTGAGTTTTATCTGGTTGATGGCGCGCCAGATTGTGGCGCCCATCCGCGCCGTGGTTGCCCGCCTCAAGGATATCGCCAGCGGTGAGGGGGATTTGACCCAGCGTATCGAGATCCAGCGGCAAGACGAAATCGGCGAGCTGGCCAAGTGGTTCAACAGCTTCCTCAACAAGTTGCAATCCACCATCAGTCAGGTGATTGATACCGTCTCCGGTACGCGCAACAGTGCCGAGCGAGCTGCGCAAGTGGCCGAGCGCACCAGCAGTGGCATGCAGGCCCAGTATCAGGAGATCGATCTGGTGGCGACGGCATTTGAAGAGCTGAGCGCCACGGCGTTGCAGGTCTCCGGTAATGCCGGCTCGGCGGTGGCAGCCGCCAACACCACTGATGCCGCGGCGCAAGAGGGCAAATATGTCGTTGCCGACACCCAGGAGGCGATGCGCAAGCTGATGACCATCATCAACGATGCCCAGCCGGTGGTGGAGCGACTCTCCGCCAACAGCGACAACATCAACGATATTCTCACCGTGATTCAGGGAATTGCCGAGCAGACCAACTTACTGGCGCTGAATGCGGCTATTGAAGCGGCGCGGGCCGGTGAGCAGGGCCGTGGCTTTGCCGTGGTGGCCGATGAGGTGCGCAATCTGGCCGGTCGCACCCAGAATGCCATCGTCGAGATACAGACCCTGATCAGCCAACTGCAATCCGGTACCGGCGCCGTGGTCAAGGCGATCCGCGATGGTCATGGTCAGGCTGACGAGACGCTCGCCAAGGTGGATCTCTCGGTGCAGGTGCTGGAGCAGATTATCCAGTCGGTCTCCACCATCCATCAGATGAACGAGCAGATTGCCCGGGCGGCACAGGAGCAGAGCCGCGTGGCGGACGAGATCAACCGCAACGTCAGCAACATTCGCGATGTGAGCCACACCATTCGGGCCGAGGCGGCGACCTCCGCCGAAAATGGTCGCGAGCTCTCTGCGCTGGCGGACAAGCAGCAGCAGCTGGTGGGGCAGTTCAAGGTATAGAAGATGAAAAAAGGCGCCATCCAGCTGGAGGCGCCAAACACATTCAGATGACAGACTGGGTCAAACCGGTGAGATTTGAGCCCCTCTTCCCGCAGAGGAAGAAACACAACACCACAATCGCAGTCGAAAGACTCACTAAAAACACATGTAAACCAACACGTAGTAGAAAATGTGAGCCATATGACGACTGATTGCTGGGCGAATTATGTTTATTCACTGGTCGACCCGCAACCGACAAATTATAATGCGCCCCATTAGAAAAACTCATCGTCGGCTGGTGTCATGTCTCGTCGTTTACCCCCGCTCAATGCCCTCAAGGCCTTTGAAGCAGCGGCTCGTCACTTAAGCTTTACCCGCGCAGCAGAAGAGTTGTTTGTGACTCAGGCTGCCATCAGTCACCAGATCAAGGCGCTGGAGGAGTATCTTGGCATCAAGCTGTTCCGCCGCAAAAATCGCTCCTTGTTGCTGACCGAAGAGGGGCAGGGCTATTTCCTGGATATCAAGGACATCTTTGCCTCCATTTCTGAGGCGACCGACAAGCTGCTGGCCCGCAGTGCCAAGGGGGCGTTGACTGTCAGTTTGCAGCCGAGTTTCGCCATCCAGTGGCTGGTGCCGCGGCTGGTCAAATTCAGCGAGCGTCATCCTGATATCGATGTACGGATCAAGGCGGTCGATCTCGATGAAGGGTCGCTCACCGACGATGTGGATGTCGCCATCTACTACGGGCGCGGCAACTGGCCGGGTCTGCGCTCGGACAAGCTCCATACCGAATACCTGATCCCGGTCTGTTCCCCCTTGTTGCTGACCGGGCCCAAACCGCTGCGTACGCCGCAAGATTTGACTCTTCATACCCTGCTGCACGATACCTCCCGCCGCGACTGGAAGGCTTGGTTCCGCCAGCTCGATATCGATGCACCCAACGTCAATCAGGGGCCCATCTTCAGCCACTCCACCATGGTGATCCAAGCGGCGATCCACGGCCAGGGGGTGGCGCTTGGCCACAGTGTGCTGGCACAACCCGAGATTGAGGCCGGCCGCCTTATCTGCCCGTTCGAGCAGGTGCTGGTGAGCAAAAATGCCTTCTATCTGGTGTGCCAGGAACAACAGTCGGATCAGGGCAAGATCGTGGCCTTCCGCGACTGGATGCTGGAGCTGGTGGAGCAGGAAGAGGCGCGTCGCAGGGCAAGGCTCGCCGATGCGTGAGGTGATCCGCGAGGGGGCAATTGATGCCCCCGTTCGCATTTTGCTGGCCCACGGGGCAGGCGCGGGGATGGATCATGCCTTTCTTACCGAGTTGTCACGTCTGCTGGCTGGCCCCGACATCGAAGTGGTGCGCTTCAACTTTCCCTACATGACAAAGCGTGCACAGGATGGCAAACGCCGCCCGCCGGACAGGGCGCCTGTGCTGCTCGCCCATTGGCGCGACATGATCCGCGAGTTTGCCCATCCACGGCTGTTTCTGGCGGGCAAGTCGATGGGCGGGCGGATGGCGGCGGAACTGTATCGTGAAGGCGAGGGTGAGATGAATGCTGCAGGATTGCTCATTCTCGGGTATCCTTTCCACCCTCCGGCCAAGCCCGACAGCTGGCGAGGCGAGGTACTCAAGCATATTGCAGTGCCAACCCTGCTGTTGCAGGGGGAGCGCGATACCTTCGGTAGTCGCGCTGAACTGGCCGATTTCCCCTTCTCACCCGCCGTATCGGTCCATTGGTTGACCGATGGTGATCATGGTTTCAAACCGCGAAAAGCCAGTGGCGTGAGTGAGCAGGATAATATGCAGCATGCAGCGGCGGCCATCAGCCATTTTGTGGCCCGGCACGGATAGCACGATAGGGTTGGTTTGATTGCCAGCCTCGATGAGAGAGGGAGAGTGAGGATGCAGATCCATCGACATTGGCTGATACTGGCCGGTCTCTTCGGGTTGACGGCCACCATGCTGGGGGCTTATGGCGCCCATGGATTGGCGGCGACCGGTATTACGCCCGAGCGTCTGGCGGCGTTCAATACCGCCGTGCAATATCAGTTTTTTCACGCATTGGCCCTGCTGGTTCTGGGCTGGTGTGGTGTGCGCAGTAGGGTGATCCACTTGGTTGGCACCGCTTTTGTGCTGGGGATCATCGGATTCTCCGGCAGTATTTACGCCATGGTGCTGCTTGGCAGCAAGGGGCTGGGGTTGATTACCCCGGCCGGTGGCCTCTGTTTTATGTTGGGATGGGCGGCCCTCTGCTGGGCTGGCTGTCGTCTTGGAGGAAAAAATGAATAATCTGCTGCTTTATTGCCGCCCCGGTTTTGAGAAAGAGGCGGCTGCAGAGATCACCGAGCGTGCCGGTAACATGCAGTGCTACGGTTTCGCCCGGGTCAAGGACGACAGCGGTTATGTGATCTTCGAACTGTATGACGAGGAGCAGGCGGACCTGCTGGCTCGCAAGCTGCCATTCCGGGAGCTCATCTTCATCCGCCAGATGCTGGTGGTAACCCATGAGCTGAAGGATCTGGATGTCGCGGACAGGATCTCCCCCATCCTTGAGGCGGTGAGTGACTACACCATTTGCGGTGATCTGCGGGTCGAAACCGCGGACACCAACGAAGCGAAAGAGCTGTCGGCCTTCTGCCGCAAGTTCACCGTGCCGCTTCGTCAGGCGCTGCGCAGCAACGAGATCCTGACCAAGAAGGAGACGCCAAACCGTCCGGTGTTCCACGCCTTCTTCATGGCCAATGATCATGTCTTGCTGGGCTACTCCTATTCGTTCAACAACTCCGGATTCCACATGGGGATCCCGCGCCTGCGCTTCCCGGCCGATGCGCCGAGCCGCTCCAGCCTCAAGCTGGAGGAGGCGTTTTACGTGTTCGTGCCGCGGGAAGAGTGGGATGTGCGTCTCTGCTCAGGCATGAAGGCGGTGGATCTGGGCGCCTGCCCGGGTGGCTGGACCTATCAGCTGGTGCGTCGTGGCATGATGGTGACGGCGGTCGACAACGGCATGATGGCCCAATCCCTGATGGATACCGGTCAGGTCAAGCATATCCGGGATGACGGTTTCGTCTGGCGTCCGAGCAAGAAGAACACCTACTGGCTGGTGTGCGACATGGTCGATAAACCGGCTCGGGTCGTTCACATGATTGCGGACTGGTTCCGTGAGGGTGACTGCCAGGAGGCGATGTTCAACCTCAAGCTGCCGATGAAAAAGCGTTATGCTGAATCGGTACACAATATCGAAGTGCTGCGCGAGATGCTCAAGGAGATCGACAACGCGTTCGTGATCCAGGCCAAGCAGCTCTATCACGATCGAGAAGAGATCACCGTACATGTTTACAACAAGTACTGGGTCTCCAAACTCGAGCCCAAGGCGTGATGTAGCCGTTCAGCCCGTACGATAAATACCAAGGCCGACAGGGAAACCTGTCGGCCTTTTGCTATTCGGCTGCCGGAAAATATCAGAAACGGTAATCGAGGCGCAGGGAGGATTCGTCGTCGGTCACCTTGATCTCTATCTGCAGCGGGATGGTTTTGTCGACCGGATTGAATTGCATCTTTATCCCGTCTCCTCTCAGCCTGAGGGCGGTGTTCATTCCGCCAGCCTTGAACTTGACCTTGGGTCTGAAGCGTTCAACCGACAGACTGACGCTCTTTTCCGGGGTCAGATTGAGCTGCGGGTAGGAGGTGATCTTTTGATTACCAAAGTTGTCGGTGGAGACTTCAATACCAAACGACAGGGGTTTGGGCGCTTTTAGCAGGTCGTTGGTATTCAGGCTCGAGCGCCATACCTCGGTGGCAGTCCGTTTTTCCTGCTGTGGCAGTTTGGCGGTTTGGGTCTGTTGATCCTGCTCGAAAGCACTGGCAGTACCACACACTAGCATCAGGCCCGACACCAGATAGCACCCGTATCCCTTCATGAAAAACACTCCCTGTTCTTTTTCTCTATTGAACATAGTTGCTGTTCGGGGAGTGGAAAAGGATTCGGAAATATAAAAAAGGGAGCCGAAGCTCCCTTTTAAAATCAATGAATTAACTCACAGGCGATCGATGATAGCCTGGGTGAATTCGCTGGTGGAAGCCGTGCCACCCAGATCGCGAGTGACCCGATCACCGGATTCGATGGTGGCTCGTACTGCTTCGCGTATCCGCTCTGCTTTATCCTGCATGCCGAGGTACTCCAGCATCTGGATGGAGGCGAGGATCACCGAGGTCGGGTTGGCAATGTTCTTGCCTGCAATGTCGGGGGCAGAGCCGTGGACCGCTTCGAAGATGGCCGCGCCATCGCCGATGTTGGCGCCGGGCGCCATGCCAAGGCCGCCAACCAGACCGGCGCAAAGATCCGAGAGGATGTCGCCGAACAGGTTGGTGGTGACCATGACATCGAAACGCTCCGGGTACATCACCAGGTTCATGCAGGCGGCATCGACGATCATCTCTTCGCTCTGGATATCCGGGTAGTGGCTGGCGATTTCACGGGCTACTTCGAGGAACAGGCCGGAGGTCGACTTGAGGATGTTCGCCTTGTGGATGATGGTGACCTTCTTGCGCCCTTCCTGACGAGCCAGCTCGAAGGCAAACTTGACGATGCGCTCGGCCCCTTCGCGGGTGATGATGCTCATCGCCTCGGCACTCTTGTTGTCATCGCTGCGCTTCTGACCTGCACCCGAGTACATCCCTTCGGTGTTTTCGCGCACTGTGATGATGTCGATGTTGTCGTAACGGCTTCTGGTGCCCTTGAAGGAGATGACCGGGCGCACGTTGGCGTAGAGGTTGAACTTCTTGCGCAGGGAGACGTTGATGGAGGTAAAACCGCCGCCGACCGGCGTGGTCAATGGCCCTTTCAGGCTCACCTTGTTCTTCTCAATCAGATCCAGGGTAGCCTGGGGCAGCAGCTCGCCATGCTTCTCGAGGGCAACCAGACCCGCATCAGCGTATTCGTACTCAAAGTCACAGCCCGCATGGGTCAGGATCTGGATGGCTGATTCAATGATGCTGGGGCCGATGCCGTCGCCGGGGATCACGGTAATTTTTCTTTTGGACATGAGAGGGTTCCACTTCCAGGGTATAGGGGAGGATGGGGCTGCTTTATAGCATTTACTCAGCAAACCAACCACATTCCTTTACATTCTACTCACTTTTATCAACAGCGAGGGTGAGTCTCGTCATGGTTCACGCCCTTGCCTGCATTTTTGTTCGGCACTTTAGTCTGGCTGGGGCGGGTAGCGGATGTCCCGCAGGTTGAATCCCAGCGGAATATCCCGCTGCAAGCGCACCAGCCGCTGGGCCAGCAGGGCCTCATCCTGATGTTGGCGCAGCTTGATCAGTGGCTTGGCGGCGTCCTCTTGCTGGCAGGTCTCGAGCATGGCTGCCAGATTGCCATATTTCTGCAACAGCTGGGTGGCGGTCTTGGGGCCAATCCCCGGAACCCCCTTGATATTGGAACCGCTGATACCGGTCAGGGCCCAGAAGTCGACCAGCTGAGCAGGGGCTACCCCATATTGCTGCTGGACGAAGGCCGCATCCAGCCAGCGCTTGTTGAAGTAGTCGCGCACCCGGATCTGCGGGCAGATCAGTTGGCAGAAGCCCTTGTCGGTGGAGATGATGGTCGCCTGATGGCCATGGCTGGCGATGCCGCAGGCGAGAGTGGCGATAAGGTCATCTGCTTCATCGGTCTCGGAGAGCAGGGCATCGACCCCGCACTCCCAAAAGGCATCCTGCAGGGTCGCCAGCCCTTCACGCAGTTCGGGGGGCATGGGAGTTCGCCCTTCCTTGTAGGCCGGATAGACCTCCTTGCGCCAGCTATGCACCTCGCCATCAAACACGGCAATGACATGGGTCGGCTCGCTATTGGCCAGCAGCTTGCGGCAGGTATTGATAAGGTTGGCGCGGGTTGCAACCAGCGCCTGGGCAGGGGTCAGTGCCTGCTGGGCCTGTACCGCGTGCAGACGGCGAATGAGATTGAGGGCATCGATGATGAGCAGGTGTGGCCGGATAGTTGACATGTGGCACTCTTGGCGGTCGGGACGCCCCATTGTAACAAACCGCTCGCCTTATGGGGGATTGATGGCAGTCGGGAAGGCATAGCGCCAATAAAGAGGGGCGCCGATGCGCCCCTCTGTCGATGATGTATCTGTATCCTAGCGGACGATTTCGTAGCAGGGCACATACTGGCTGCCCGGCAGCTTCATCCGCTGCTGCTTGACGAAGCTCTCCAGCAGTTTGTCCATCAGGTGCATCAGCTCCTTGTCGCCATGCAGCTTGAAGGGGCCCTTCTTCTCGATGGCGCGAATGCCCCCTTCCTTGACGTTGCCGGCGACGATGCCGGAGAAGGCACGACGCAGGTTGGCGGCCAGCAACTGGGGCGGCTGGTTGCGGTGAAGGTCCAGACTTGCCATGCTGGCGTGATCCGGTTCGAAGGGGAGTTGGAACTCCGGCTCAATCTTGAGGGACCAGTTGAAGGAATAGGCATCACCGACTGATTTGCGGTATTCGCGGATTTTTGGCATCGCCTCTTTCATCACCCGGGCTACTTCCGGCGCATCACCGACAATGATCCGGTAGAGTTTGGTCGCCGGTTCACCGAGGGTCGCCTTGATGAAGTCGTCGATGGCACGGAAGTAGTCGGCACTCTCTTTCGGGCCGGTCAGGATGATGGGCATCGGCTGCCGCTCGTTGGCCGGATGCATCATGATGCCGAGCAGATAGAGCAGCTCTTCGGCGGTGCCGACCCCGCCCGGGAAGATGATGATGCCGTGGCCGAGGCGCACGAAGGCTTCAAGTCGCTTCTCGATATCCGGCAGGATCACCAGCTCGTTGACGATGGGGTTGGGCGGTTCGGCCGCGATGATGGAAGGCTCGGTCAGGCCGATGTAGCGCCCGTTGCGCACCCGCTGTTTGGCATGGCCGACGGCGGCCCCCTTCATCGGGCCCTCCATGGCGCCAGGGCCACAGCCGGTACAGATGTTCAGCTCACGCAAGCCCAGTTCGCTGCCCACGGCGCGGGTGTACTGGTATTCGATCTCGTTGATGGAGTGGCCACCCCAGCAGACGATCAGGTTGGGATCGGCGCCGGGCAGGATCACCTTGGCGTTGCGCAGAATGGCGAACACCACGTTGGAGATGTGAGTGGAGTTGGTCAGATTGACCTGGCGGTTGGACTCGAGCTGATTGGAGACATAGAGAATGTCGCGCAGCACCGAGAAGAGGTGCTCCTGAATGCCGCGAATGATCTCGCCATCGACAAAGGCGTGCTCGGGGGCATTGAACAGTTCCAGCTTGACCCCGCGCTCGCGCCGGATCACATGAATATCGAACGATTTGAAACGCTCCAGGATCTCCTTGGAGCTGTCGGTATGGCTACCAGAATTGAGCACTGCCAGCGAGCAGTTGCGAAACAGTTGATAGATATCGCTGGAGGCAGTCTGCTTGAGGCGATCCACCTCAAGCTGTGACAGCAAATCCATGCTGCCGACGGGATTGATGTGCGTAATCATAGGTTCCCCTTTACTCACTTGTTATCGTTGTGTTTTTCCCTGGGGAGAAAAGGGGACGCTATGTTGCATCCCCTGAGATCGATAGTAGTGGTAACAGAGGGTGGAGGGAAATAGGGCGCCGACTGTTCGCTGTTTTTTTAGCCGCTTGTCAGGCCAGTGTCACTTGATCCCGACCGGTGTGCTTGGAGTGGTAGAGTGCCTTGTCCGCCCGTTCAAACACATCTGACGGGTTGTCCCCATCCTTGAACAGGGTTGCGCCGATGGAGATGGTGATCTCCACCTTGGCATCGCGAAAACGGAACGGGATGCTCTTGATGGTCTGGCGCAGGGTCTCCAGCGGCTTCTGGAACTTGTCCGGATTGATGTTGGGCAGCAACACCACGAACTCTTCCCCACCAAAACGGGCGATGAAATCTGTGTCACGCAGCGCGCTCTGCAGCGCTTTGGCGACCACTTTCAACGCCTTGTCACCTGCCATATGGCCGTAGTTGTCATTGATATTCTTGAAGTGATCGATGTCGATGATCGCCATGCAGAGCGGAGTGCGGTAACGAAGCCAACGTTTGTATTCCTGCTCCAGCCGTTCATCGAGGGCGGCCCGGTTGTGTACCTGGGTCAGGCTGTCGAGGAACAGCTTGTGTTTTTGAATGGTCAGCCGCTTCTTGTACTCGGCGGTCTCCTCCTTCATCAAGCGCAGCTTGGACTCCATGGTGGAGAGGCGGGTGAGCAGGTGGCGCTCTCGCGCCGCAGTGCTGTCACGCTCTTGCAGCAGCAGGTTGATGGCGCCCATATGGCCGGAGATGGCGCGCTTGAGCGCATCGATGGAGTTATGGCTGGCCAGGGAGTGATCGATCGCCTGCAACTCGTTGACCAGCGCCTCGCGGGTCTCGCGGGTTTCGTTTTGCAGCGCACGCCCCTCATCGAGGGATTCGGTAAACCCGACATGTACTGCGGAGAGGCTTTCGTTGAGGGAGCTGAGGAAGGCGCGGGAGGCTTTGCGCTCCTCACGGGTGCCTTCGATGATGAGCTCGATCACCTGCAGGCAGGTTTCCGCCAGCAGGGCAGGGTTGATCCCGATCAGCAGCTGGCGGCGAATGTCGCTCAGGCTTTCGCCGATGGCGCCGGCAAAGTCGAGTTCGGTGATAAGCCGCTGCAGCTCATCGGCGATGCGAGCGTGATCCTTGAGATCAAACGGGTCGACATCGGGCTGGCCATCGTTGCTGGCAGTATCGCTTTCTTGTTGCGTTGCACCTGACGGTGCCAACAGGGGTTGGCTTGGCAGCAGCTGGATCTTGATCGCCTGCTGGTAGAACTCCAGCAGCTTGATCACCTTCTTCTGGTGATCGGCAATGCCGTAACCGGCGGGACTTGCCAGAAATTCCTTGAGGGACTTGCGGGTCTCTTCCGGGAAGCCCTTGATGTTTTTCAGCTGTTTGGAACCAAGTTCGATGGCGGTCTGGGTCAGGGTGATCGACTCTTCCAGCACATTGCTGTGCTGCTGCAGCAGTTTTTCAATGGCCAGCAGATCCTCGTCTAGCGCGGTAAATGCGGGATTGTTATCCAGTTTCTGCTTGAGCTTGGCGAAGCGATTGTCCAGCTCGCGGTCGAAGCCACGGCAGGAGAGCATCAACTTGTTGATAAACTGAATACCACGGGCACGCTCTGCATCGGAAAACGACAGTACGCCGTCGAGTTCCAGCTGTTTCTGCTGAAGGGATTCCCTGAGTCTTGCCAATTGTCCTGCTACGGCAGCGATGTCATTCATTATCAGGTCGCCCTGTTGTCATTATTGTTTTTGGTGTTGGATAGCAACAGTGGTCGAACCTGGTTTCGATCCTCGCCTGTTATCTACATTATTTCCTGGTGGTTATCGGCTGCCGGCTTCCTTGCAAGGCAGGGCCAATTAACCCATTGCTTTTCATGAGAAGAATTGACTTTTACCAGTCCCTTGTCAATTGCCATCAGGCCGCATTGCCACACATCTCCATTAAAAAATGCCGCTTGTTGGCAATCGATCGCCGCGAGCTCCAACCAGGCGTTTTGCTGGCATTTTTCACTGAGCTGAATGGCTCCCGACAGGGCGAGATAGCAGAGGTCAAACAGGCCATTGTGATCGAGCGCGGTCGCCGCTTTCGGCAGGAAGGGGTGACTGACAATCCCGAGGCTGATCTGGCGATCCAGCGGATAGTTGCAAGGGAAGGCGGCGATGGCGGTCAGCAGGTCTCCCGCCAGTTGATGCAGGTTGGTGACGTGGCGCTGTGGCACTACATAGAGCATGTGTCCTTCACGCAAGTCATAGATACGGCCATCTTGCGGGGTCAGGGTGTCCATATAGGCACCAAAGGCCTGCTCGATTTCTCTGCTTGCCTGATAGCCGTGGCGCTCCAGCGTGTTGACCAGGAAAGGCACACGGAACAGCAGATAGTGCAGCTTGTCATCGAACTCGCTGGAGGGCTGTTCACTGAGGTACCAGCGATCCGATTTCAGCTGGCGCTTTGCCATCTCCCGCGGCCAGCGGTTCATCAGCCGCTGCCAGTTGGCCAGCCCTGAGCGTGGCTCGATCAGCAGGGCCTCATTGGTCCGTTTCAGTTGCAGGCGGGCAGTACGCAGCTTGAGCCAGAGGGTGAAGAAGAGGTAGATAAAGAGCGCCAGCAGCAGGCTGGTGGTGATGCTCGACCAGAGATAGCGCTCCTGCTGATGCTGGCTGTTGTTAAGCCGCTGCTCCAGCTCCTTGATATGTTGTACCCGCTCGACCTGAACATAGTTGTCGCGGATCGCCGCCTGCTCAATGGCTTGCTCCTGCTGGCGCACCTCCTCGCCAAGACGGTGGAAGCGCTTGTAGCTGTCGAGTGCCTGACGCAGATACCCCTTCTGCTCGTAGGCAAGCGACAACAGGCGGAATACCTCGTACTGGCGGCGGGTATCGCCGAGCTGATTGGCCAGTGCGCGGGCGTTCTCCAACTGCAGGATGGCGATGGCGGCCTCCTGCTTCCTCAGATAGAGCTCGCCGAGCAGCAGCAGGGTATCGATCAGCGGCTCTTTGGCATCGCTCAGTTCGTGAGACTGACGGGCCGCATTGAGGTAGTTGCTGGCCAGCGAGAGGTTGCCGCTTTGCAGGTAGGTCTTGCCGATTTCGTATTTGAGCAGGGAGGCTTGCGGTCGGTTGCTCCCTTCATCGAGCAGATCCAGCGCATTGAAGAAGTAGACCAGCGCCATATTGAGGTCGCCCTGCTCGCGGTTGAGTCGCGCCAGCACCATCAGGGAGTCGCACAGCAGGGAGGGGTTGCCGATGGAGTGGAAGTAGTTGGCCGCCTCATTGGCATACTGCAGCGCTTTCTGTGGCTCCTGCTCCTGCTGGTAGAGTTTCACGATCTGGTTCGACAGCAGGCCGAGAAAGAGCGGGTCATTGAGGCTTTTGGCCTGTTGCTGGGCATCGATATATTCCCCCAGCGCCAGCTGTGGCTGCTGCAGCGCGCGATAAAGGTCGCCGCTGATGGCGCTGACCCAGGCACTGGCGAGGGGATTGGGGGTCTTGGCGGCCCAGATCCGCGCATCTGCCAAGTGGGCCTTGGCATCATCGAAGTGCTGGTTCTCGATGTCGTAGCTGGTGCGTTGCAGGCGGCCATAAATCTGGAGCTGGCTCTGCTTGAGCGTGGGGACGGCCAACTGTTCGTCCAGTTGATCCATCAGGGCGCGACTGGTGCTCTGGTTATCCGGTTTGAGGGCCTGACTGCGGATTTTGAGATAGAGGCCGTGGGCCTTGAGTTCCGGTTGCCGCTCTTTGTCTGCCAGCGCCATCGCCTTGTCGAGCGCTTGCTGGGTGGCCTGATATTGGCCCAGTTGCAGCAGACACTCCCCTTTGAGCAGGTGGGCGCCTATGGTCTGGGCCGCCGTGCTGTAACTCAGGATGGGCTCGCGATAACCGAACTCCTGGCGATTGCTGATGATTTGCTGGGGATTATTGGCTGCGCGCGTCAGGAAGGCGGTGGTGATCTGGACGCATCTGGCAGGATCGGTCAGTACCATCGATTGCGCTTGTTGCAGATCGATAGAGAGTTGCTCCTTGTCCAGATCCAGATTCGGAGCTGACAGGGAGGACATCATCATGGCCAGAAAAAACAGTTGATTCATTGGATTAAGGACGGCGCAGAGGTGTTGGCATGTTATCCAAGCCCCCCCCTGCGAGTCCAGCGTTTACTGTGGTTTGCTGGTGGCCGGCAAGTGGGTTTCGTCTGGATTTTATTATCCAGCCCCCTTATCCCTGCTGCGTAAAGCATCGATTGAAACCTTTCTGCCCGTCATGGAGGGCAGTGCGACTGCCCTCTCTGTCGCAACTCGACTCTATTGGCGGATCAGACGCAAGTTGGCGGGCACAGCTTCGAAATCGGAGCGGAACGGGTTGATGTCGAGGCCGCCGCGGCGGGTATAGCGGGCATAGACGGTCAACTGCTCAGGCTGGCAATAGTGCTTGAGGTCGATAAAGATCCGCTCGATGCACTGCTCGTGGAACTCGTTGTGCTGGCGAAACGAGATGAGATAGCGCAGCAGCTTCTCCCGATCGAGTTTCGGCCCCTTGTAGCGGATCACCACAGAGCCCCAGTCGGGCTGGCTGGTGACCAGACAGTTGGATTTGAGCAGGTGGCTGTGCAGGGTCTCCTCGACCAGCTCGCTACCGGCTGCCCCTCGCAGCAGGGACGCATCAAACTCGTAATTGTCTACCTCGATATCCTGCTCGTCGATGCACTCGCCGGGCAGCTGGGCAATCTGGTGCGGCGCCTTGTCGAGGGGGAACAGGGTCACCTTGACGGTCTCACCGGCACAGACACTCAGATCCTTGGTCAGCATGGCGGCGACTGCCTCTATAGAGTCGCAACGGGTCTGGTTGAAGGAGTTGAGGTAGAGCTTGAAGGATTTGGATTCGATCAGGTTCGCACTGGTGGCCGGAATGGCCACTTCACCCACCGCCACCATCGGCTTGCCCTTGGCATTGAGCCAGGAGAGTTCATAGAGGGTCCAGACATCGCAACCGCTAAAGGGCAGGTCATCGCCCAGCTGGAGATCATCCCGGTTCAGGCTACGTGGAACCGGCTGCAGCAGGGAGGGTGTGTACTGGCTGATGTAATCGGATTGCTGGCCCAGGCTCAGGCCGGTCAGGGCGCTGGCCCCGGCGTATCTATCTTGTTTGCTCACAGGGTTGCTCACGTAATGTGCTCATGATGAGTGGAATGAAACGGGCCATTGCAGGGCCGGATGGTTGCAGCCGCTTGGCTTGGGCGTCGGCCTCTCTGTATCCCGGGTTCTGTTTCCCGGGTCACTAGGTCGGCTGGCAATCTTGTCTGTTACCGGGTTTGGTGGTGCAATAGCGGACTTTGCCAGCAATTGTGGGGATTTTCGATGTCGGATCAAGTTTTGTCTGCCCTGGAGCACTTTTTTGCCCGCTGGCAACGGGATGGCGAGGCCAGACGAGGCCTGCCCTTGTGCGAGTGGGAGGCGGACTGGCGTTCCCCCTGCCAGCTTGGTGAGCCCGCCGATGGTCGGGTGGCTTGGCGCCCTCACCAGCGCCCCGAACCCGCCGATTTTACGGCCATGGCCGATGCCCTCGAGCTGACGATTCATCCCAGCGCTATCGCCCTGTTCGGGCACTGGTTAAGCCGCCCCATCCCCTGCCTCTTCAAGGGGCTGCGCCTTGAACTGATCCTGCCGTGGAACGACGCGGATCTCGACCTGCTCAAGGAGAACCTCATCGGCCACCTGCTGATGCTGCGCAAGCTAAAACGAACCCCCTCCATCTTTATTGCCACCACCCGCAACGAGATGACGCTCATCTCGCTGGATAACGAGAGTGGTCAGGTGTGGCTGGAGTGGCTCGATTCAGGCCGCTGTCTGACGTTGGCTCCCTCTTTGCCGGCGTTTCTGGAACGGCTGGAGACGTTGCCGCAATAGCATCTGTTCGAGCCATGGTTACTCATCGGAGCGAAAAGAGCCTTGCTATGCGGCAAGGCTCTTTTTTATGGGGTTGCGTATAGGGAACGCGCTTAATCCTTGAAATCCCAGGAGAGGTTGGAGACCAGACGGCAGCTGTCGCACTTGAAGTCGAAGATCTCGTGCAGTGGCTCTGCCAGCGCCCACTCACCGCCACAGCTGGGGCAGGGGCGCGCCTTCTCCTCGGCCGCGCTCAACCCGCCCACCCGGTAGAGGTAGTAGTAGGTGGGGATGCCGCTCAGCACTTCCAGCCGCTTGGCCAGATCGGTGCCGCGCCGGTAGAGGCGGCTGCCCACTTCGCCGATTTCATGCAGCGCCGCATGTTCGGCGATGGAGCCGTTCATCTGCAACTGATCGCACGCCTCCCAATCCTCTTGCCACTTGATGATCTGTTTCTGATCGCCGTTGGCGACCGCGGGCAGTTGGTAGAGCGGAATGGGGGCGAAGTGGTCGCCACAGCGCAGCGGCGAGCAGGTGTGCAGGAAGCTGGTGTAGAGCATCATCCAGCTCGGTCGCTCGCCCTGCTGGCCGCAAGGATCTGTGCTGTCGGAGAGCAGATCCGCCCCCTGCAGTTGGAGTTTCGGCGCCAGCAGCCCGGCCTGATTGAGCTGCTGTTCGGCCAGTTTGACCTGCTCGCTCTGGTTGTCGGGGTGCAGGCTATCCTGCTCCGGGCAGACCACCCGACTGACGAAATAGCCGTCGTGCATGCTGGTGGGGAACTCCCGCCCGAGGATCTGGCCCTGATAACGCAGCATGTCGAGGTAGTTGACGATGGCCCGCTCGGCGTCGCCAAGGGAGGTATCGCGGTAACACTCAAAGCAGAGTTCGACGATATACATGGTTCAGCCTTGCCCCTGCTTGAGGAGCAGGTCGGTCAGGCGATCCACCTTCTGTTCGATGCGCGCGAGCTGTTCGGCGAGTTGCTGCAGGGTGAGCTCCGGTGCTGGCTGCGGCACGGCCTCTGGCAGGAGCTCGCTCTCGGCGGCCGCGACTGGCTGCTGCTTCCACTGGCTCAGCACTTTCAGCAGCTCGGCCATCGGCACGGGCTGGGTGAGGCGGGCCTTGATCATGGCGGTGGTGGGCGTCAGGCCCTTGGCGGCCAGCTCGTTGGCAATTCGGATGATCTCGTGGGCGGACATAAGCATGCTCTGGGTGAGAAGGGGGGATCGATATCGGGGCGGGATCTTAACCAAAGCCGGCAGGGGAGGAAAGGGGCGGCGGCTAGCGGGGCTGGCGCAACATCACATCGAGCAGGTCGATCGCCTCGCACCAGTCGGAGTCGTTCCACAGGGCATCGCGCAGAAAGCTGGCCTGGGCTGCGTTCCAGAAACCGGCCTCCGGCAGCAGGGTCTCATTGTCGAGGTGATGGTCGTGCACAAAGCGGTGCAGGCTCAGCTCGTCGTTGGCCATCCCTAGCTGGGCAAACAGGGCTGGCAGATCGTGGACAAGGGGTTCCATCTCGTCTCTCCCTTTGTTTAATCCCTGAGATTATAGACAGGCACAGCCATCGGGCGCAGAGACGAGATTGGGGATCAGGCTGAGGGGATTCGATGGGGTGGCAAATCAACGCCCACGACGTGCAGCCCCTGCATCTTGAGGGTGCCCTGATAGTGGCTCTCGCCATCGCTGGAGAATTCAAACTGATAGTGGGTCAGCAGCCGCAGGGGATTGCGGGCCAGCTCCCGCCGATGGCGAGCCAGTGACAGCAGTTGCAGGTCATGGTGCTGGCAGTAGCGGCGCATGTATTGCCAGGCCACTTCTGCCTGTTGGCGTTGCAGCCAGAACAGGCCGCCCATCGCAATCAGCAACAAAATTCCGAGCATCTCTCCCATAGGCGGGCTTCCTTATCGTGATGTCGATAACCGGGAGTCCTGCTCGGCACTCCCGATCTCCTTTTCTATTTCCCGCCGTGTTGCCTCGTGGCGTGAGGGGGAGGCGAGGGATCAGGCCGAGGCAAACAGACGGCCGATGGCCTTGCCCAGCGCATCGCTGCGCTCGGGGTCTCGCAGTCTGGCCAGCATATCATTGCGCAGGGCCGGTAAAGTGACCAACTCGGCAAAAACCTGATTGAAGAACTGGGTCGGTTGCAGTGCCAGCTGTTCCAGATAGTGGCTGAGCAGATTGGCATCTTTCAGGTCGGGCCAGAGCCGACCGGCGATGGCGAGTAGTAGCGCAGGGCTTGGCTGGGTTTGCAGCAGGGTCAGCAGCTTGTTGGTGCGCAGCGTGCTGCCGGGGCAGGAGGCCATGGCGCGGCAGAGGTAGGCCAGGGTCTCAGGGTTGGGGGCGGCGCACTCCTGCTCCTTGCCGATCCGCTCAAGCAGGGCGCCTTGTACTGCCGGCGGCAGCGGGGCGTTTTCAAGGCTCTGGCAGAGGGCGTAGAGCGGCTCTTGCGGCAGTTTGGGCAGTGCCTTGCAGATTAGCGCCAGATTGCGCTCATCATGCAGTCGCTCGGCCAGATCGGCAAAGCCCTGCAGTCCCAGTGTCTGCCAACCGGTGTCGTTGGGGGCGGCCAGATAGTGGCAGAGGGCATCGTAATAGGCCGAAGGGGCCTGCTCCAGCTGGCGCGCCAGCTTGGCGTGCAGACTGGCCATTTTTGCCTCCGCCGGGCGGAAGGTGTAGGGATTGTCGGCCAAGCGCTGGGCTTTTTCATCGTCCAGATCGCCGGTGAGCTTGTAGCCCAGGGTCTCCACCACCTGATCCATGAACAGCTTGGGACCATTTGACATCAGCAGGCCGCGCTCATCGAGGGCGAACTTGAGGAACCAGAGGTAGTGGCGAGACTCGCTCGGCTGGAAGAAGTGCACACCCAGCCAAGCGTGCTGTTGCAGCGGCCAGGGATAGGGCTCCTGCTGCTGTTCGATACGCACAAAGGTATCGCTTGCCAGTGGCCGCACCTGGCGGCCCATGTCAAACAGCTGGAACTGGGTGCCAGCCTGAGTCAGAAATTCGGTCAAGGTATTGATGGCAGTAGGCGTCACAGACATGGTGAGATCCGGCTAATGGTGATGCGGGCCGATTATAAGGCCCTTGCCGAGGATAGCCAGTGGCAGCAGACGCGCGTTGCGGCAGATATCAACATGGCAGCCATGCGGGGGGAGGTGTATAGTATCGCCCTTTTTTAACGGCGGCAGGCCGCGCTGGCTGCCGTGTATGTCGACGAGCTGGCTGAATCGCCGGTGCTGCGCGACCGAATGTACCGGCATCCTGGCTGGCCCTGTCGGATCAGCGGATCAATCTGTGGTTATGAGGAAGAGAGCGAGATGAATCAATATTTGCTGGTAGCTGGCCTGTTGGGGGAACTCACCGCCGAGTTGCAGCGCCTTGAGCGCTGGCAAGCTGACCATCCCGGTGACGAAGCCCTGGCAAGCACCCTGCCTTTTTGTGTCGATACCCTGAGCTTTGATCAGTGGCTGCAGTTCGTGCTGATCCCGCGCATGGAGCAGCTGGTGATGTTGCAGGCGCCGTTGCCCACCAGCGTCTCCCTCTATCCCATGGCCAGCGAAGTCTACAAAGAGGATCTGGCCGAAGCAGAAGCGCTGCTGCGCCTGATCGCCCGCTTCGATCTGCTGCTTTCCGGCAAAGTGATCGAACAATGATGCCAGATCAAACCCGAGAAGAGAGTGACCTGAAGCTGACCCTGCTCTATCAGGATGAGTGGCTGGTGGCGGTCAACAAACCGTCCGGTCTGCTGGTGCACCGCAGTTGGCTCGACAAGGGCGAGACCCGTTTTGCCATGCAGATGACCCGGGATCTCATCGGTGGTCGCCATGTCTATCCGGTGCATCGTCTCGACCGACCCACCTCCGGTGTGCTGCTGTTTGCGCTCGATCCGGTGATTGCCCGCGCACTCACCGAAGCCTTCACCCAACGTCAGATGCACAAGGAGTATCTGGCATTGGTGCGTGGCTGGGCGCCCGAGCAGGGGGTGATCGACTATCCCCTCAAGGAGCAGCTGGACAAGATTGCCGATGCCATGAGCAACCCGGATCGCCCGGCGCAGGATGCCGTCACCACCTTCCGTCGCCTGCATCAGGTCGAGCTGCCCCACGCGGTCTCCAAGAAGCACCCCACCAGTCGCTACAGTCTGGTCAGATTGTTCCCGAAGACCGGCCGCAAGCATCAGCTGCGCCGCCATATGGATCACCTGTTCCACCCCATTGTCGGGGATACCACCCACGGGGATGGTCGTCACAACCGTTTCTTTCGCGAGCACTTTGGCTGCGAACGGCTGCTGCTGGTGGCCCGCACCCTGAGCTTTACCCATCCGGTGCTCAAGGTGCCGATGCGGATCCAGGCGCCACTCGGTCAGGATGTGCTGCGCCTGTTTGCCGAGCTGGGCTGGCCCGCCAGCGAGAGCGACTACTAAGCGCCTGATCCTCAGCCCTGAACCGGTGGCATCTGACGCCAGCTTGCTGATAGAGTTGCTCAAAAGAGTGACTCAAGCAGGGAGAGGAGAATGGCGCAGATCGATATCGTGGTAGGAACTGTCTATGGCACAGCCATGCTGGTGGCCGAGACCTTGGCAGATGAGCTGGAACGCAAGGGGCATCACTGTTCTCTGCACGAAGAAGCACGGCTGGCGGACATAGACCCCGGCCGTTTTTTATTGCTGGTCAGTGCCACTACAGGACAGGGAGACATTCCTCCCAATCTGCAGCCCTTTGCCAGCGAGCTGGTTGACAAGGCGCCCTGGCTCAAGGGGCTGCGGTATGCCCTGATTGCCATGGGGGACAGCAGCTATGACCATTTTTGTGGTGCGGGCCGTCGGCTGGACGGATTGCTGCAAGAGCTGGGCGCCACGCGAGTGATTCCCCCGCTGGAGCTGGATGCTACCGTGCACGATGAACCCGAACAGGTGGCACTCACCTGGCTGAGAAAGTGGGATATTCAGCCCTGAATATTCTCTGAAATAGAGCCATATCAATCCCCTGATCCTTAACCGGCAGGGGATTGTTATTTGCACAAATGTCATCTCACTCAGCAAGCATATTTTTCACGCTTATTGCCGATAGTGGCGGAGGGATATTTTCCCCTTTTGGCATTCCATCGGCGTAATGGTTTCAAGCGCACCGCAGACCCGGCCTCCAAATAAAAGTTCAATCTTGAAAGCGATCTCAGTCATGTTTTTGTCATTCGATCGTAAAATAATGACTTTGGTTCAGTCGCGAATTAATTGCTGGTAACGCTTTCAGGTTTACTTTAATTGCTGGCTTCGTTGCGTTGGTAGTCACGTATTGCCTCTTTGATCGGTTTTTTGCTTGATTGTGTTATGGCGATCGTTTGCCGAGCGATTTGTCGCCATTTTGTGAGTCGCTTCATATTTGTCGTGAAATACGCTCCCTATAATCAACCTCGGTTATCACCAACAGGATTACATGGTGATAAGAAGTTGAATATTCAGGATCACACTCCTCACTGCGGGAAATAAGGAATATGACAATGAAAATGAAGTGGCTCCCGATTGCTGCAGCTGTTACTGCCGCCCTGGCTTCCCAAGCCGCCTTTGCCGTAGATTTCCACGGTTACTTCCGTTCCGGTGTCGGTGTTTCCGACAACGGTGAAATGCAGACCATCAGCAAGCAAAAAGTTGGTCGTCTGGGTAACGAGAACGAAACTTATGGTGAAGTTCAGTTGGGCCAAGAGGTTTACAACAAGAACAACCAGACTTTCTATGTCGACTCCATGTTTGCCATGACCTCTGGTCAGAAGCGTGACTGGGAAGGCGACGGCAAAGATGGCGATGCTACCTTCGCTCTGCGTCAGTTCAACGTTCAGGCCAAGAACATGTTTGGCGGTAACGAGACCCTGTGGGCCGGTAAGCGCTACTACCAGCGTCATGACATCCATATTTCCGATACCTACTACTGGGATGTATCCGGTGCCGGTGCCGGTGTAGAAAATATCGAAGCTGGTCCGGGCAAGCTCTCTGTGGCTGTGCTTCGTAACGACCCGTGGGATGCTTACGATGGTGGTAAAGACGATTCCAAGACTCTGGATACTAACGTTTTTGACATCCGTTATGCCGGTATCCCGCTCTGGACAGACGCCTCTCTGGAACTGGGTTATGACTTTGCCAGCTCCAACCCGACTGATCAGCAGAAACTGAAATACCCGGATCTGAAAGATGGCCACATGGTGACTGCTGAGTTGACCCAATCCATGCTGGGCGGTTTTAACAAGACTGTCGCTCAGTACTTCAAGGATGGTCTGGCTGCTCAAGGTGTTAACTACCAAGGTGGTTCAGGCAGTGGTCTGCAGGCCAATGCAGAAAGCGGTGACGGTTTCCGTCTGATCAACTGGGGTGTACTGCCGGTAGGTGACAAGGTCGAGTTTGGTCACCAGATCATCTACGCACAGGCAAACGGTCTGGAAAAAGACACCAAGGATGTAGATACCTTCTCCATCGTTGCTCGTCCGATGTACAAGTGGAACGATGTAATGAAGACCATCGTCGAACTGGGTTACTTCAAGGATAACGAGAAGGTTACCAATAAAGCCGATAAGTCCACTGAAGGTAGCAAGTATACCATCGCACAAGCCTGGTCTGCTGGCTCCAGCTTCTGGGCTCGTCCGGAAATCCGTGTATTCGCCTCTTACGTGGATCAGGATGGTGCTTTCCGTGCCGACAGCAACGGTGTTAAACAGGACAATACTTGGAACTTCGGTGTACAAGCCGAAGCTTGGTGGTAATCTCTCCATCACCTGATTTCAAGTCGCCCCCGCTTGTCGGGGGCTCTTTTTTTCAAGATGGCGTGTAGGGTATGCAGATGAAATATAGCAAGGTAGCGTTGACGATTTTGTGTTCCACTCTGATGACGGCATGTGCGTCGCTTGAGGCAACGGTGGCTCCGACTCAGGAGTACAAGAGCATCCTCGATAGCCGTGCCAGCGCACTTCAGCAGCTCGGCTCAGCCAGCGTATGTTGCACTAGTATCAACGAGTTGCAGTATCAGCCGTTGGCTGCTGAGCAGAAAAGAGTGATTGCTATTGATGGCAGCTCTCCGGCATTCAACTTCCCGGAAGGCAAGAGCTATTACGCCGCCTTCAAATTGCCGACCAATTCCGGTGATCTCAAGATCACTGTTGCGGGTCTGATTGACAAGACGTTGTTTAACCCCACAGTGTTGCTGCTGGATTCCCAGTTCAAGCCGACCCGCACCATTGGTGCCGACATCATTACCTACAAACCTGCGCGTATGTTGGATGGCGATCGGGTTGAAGGCGTCTTTACCATCGACCGTTCCTATGTCGGCAACCCGAACAATGAAACCTATATGGTGATTTACACCAGTCAGGCTACCTTGAGTCAGACCACCCAAGCCATGAGTCCTTCCAAGATGATGGCCAAGTCTCTGAGTGTGCAGGATTATGGTGCCAAGGATCCGTTGATCCCGCACTCTGCATGGGGTGTGGTCAAGATTGATGTGGAAGATATGAGTGCCAGTGCACTGGGCGATAACTTCTACAAGCCGGTTTATCAGGAAGCGATCGATGCCAATACACCGATCGTGGATGCGACCCCTAACAAGTTGGTTGTACCAGTTGCTACCGCTGCAACTGCAGTGGCTGGGGCAACCGCAGCCAAACCTGCTCCTGCCATGTTGAGTGAAACTGAAGCCTTCTATCAGAGCCAGATCGAAAAAGCAGTCAAGGCGGGGGATATCGACAAGGCGATGAAGCTGGTGAACGAGGCCGAGCGGGCTGGTTCAACCAAAGCAAAAAGCGTGTTTATTGATGCGGTCAAGCGCTCGCAAAAATAGAGTAATACGACCGTTTGCTGGTCAGATATATTTATTGAGGCCTCCCTTGTTGGAGGCCTTTTTAATCGGTAGACTGTAATAAATAAAAATCACGCCGTTACATTCGGTTACAATGAGTTGCTGTTTGATGTAAATGGCATTATTAAAATACAAAGTGAAACTGCTATTTATATGTCTTTGTAATAGAGTGATAATGCGGATTATTAATTTCTATTAGATGCGTTTTTTAGCCGCTAAACAAGTTGTGATCTTCCCTCCAAATTCAATATTCCCCCGCCTTCGAAAGCAGCAATTTATGACCCGCTGGGTTATATTCTGATGGTCAAAATAAACAAGCCCGACTCGAAGATATCTGAATGAATCAGTCCTTATTTCATCCAGATAGATCGTTCAGGGACGACAATCCATTCAGGAGCGCACACAATGTTCAAAAATGCTTTCTCTAATCTGCAAAAGGTTGGTAAGGCGCTGATGCTGCCAGTATCAGTCTTGCCAGTCGCAGGTATTCTGCTGGGGGTGGGTGCTGCCCACTTCAGCTGGATGCCGGAAATTGTCTCCCAATTAATGGAGCAAGCCGGTGGTTCCGTATTTGGCCAGATGGCCCTGCTGTTCGCAGTAGGTGTTGCTCTGGGCTTTACCAATAACGACGGTGTATCCGGTCTGTCAGCTATCGTTGGCTACGGCATCATGGTCGCAACCCTGAAGGTCATGGCACCTGTGATGGGTGTTGAAACCATCGAAACCGGCGTGCTGGGTGGTATCCTGGCCGGTGGTATCGCTGCCTGGGCGTTCAACCGCTTCTACAAGATCCAGCTGCCAGAGTACCTGGGCTTCTTCGCGGGCAAACGTGCCGTACCCATCATCACCGGTTTCCTCTCCATCGGTCTGGGTGTGCTCCTGTCCGTGATTTGGCCGCCAGTGGGTGGCGCCATCGGTGCCTTCTCTGACTGGGCAGCCAACCAGAACCCGGTACTGGCCTTCGGTATCTACGGCGTGGTTGAGCGCTCCCTGATCCCGTTCGGTCTGCACCACATCTGGAACGTACCGTTCTTCTATCAGGCGGGTACCTGCGTCAACGGTGCCGGTGAAACTGTTCACGGTATCATGACCTGCTTCCTGACTGCTGATGACGCGTCCCGCGCTGCCGGTAACGGCTTCGGTCAGCTGGCTGGTGGCTACCTGTTCAAAATGTTCGGTCTGCCTGCTGCTGCGTTCGCCATTGCTCACGCTGCCAAGCCGGAAAACCGTGCCAAGATCGTTGGTATCATGGCCTCTGCAGCCCTGACCTCTTTCCTGACCGGTATCACCGAGCCGATTGAATTCTCCTTCCTGTTCATCGCTCCGGTTCTGTACGCAATTCACGCTGTACTGGCTGGCCTGGCTTATGTGCTGACCAACTCTCTGGGTATCGTACACGGTCACACCTTCTCCAACGGCTTCATCGACTTCGTGGTGCAATCACCGCGTGCCGACAACATGCTGCTGCTGGTTGGTCTGGGTCTGGTTTACGCGGCCATCTACTACGTCGTATTCAGCTTCGTTATCCGTGCCATGAACCTGAAAACCCCGGGTCGTGAAGACGAGACTGCTGAAGAGGCCGTTGGCCAAGGCAAAGACGAAATGTCTGCTGCTCTGGTTGCCGCCTTCGGTGGTAAAGAGAACATCGCTTCTCTGGATGCCTGCATCACCCGTCTGCGTGTTGGTGTGAAAGATGTTGCCAAGGTTGACCAGGCTGGTCTGAAGAAACTGGGTGCTGCCGGTGTGGTAGTGGCTGGTTCCGGCGTTCAAGCCATCTTCGGTACCAAGTCCGACAACCTGAAAACCGACATGGACATCTGGATGAAGAGCAACTAATCCTGTTGCCTGAATATCAGCGTGTTTGAAGAGGGAGGCGAAAGCCTCCCTCTTGCTATTTCTGGTCATGGATCGTGCGAGTCACAGCAGGTCGAGCTCGGCAGGAGTCTCATTGTCCAAGATGCGATGTGTAACGGGATGCTCTATGTCGGCACAACCGCTGGTGTGCCTCGCTCGCCTTATCGCACACCATCACCAGGTCAACCTTATAGCCAGATAAAGTCATCCAGTAATCAGCCAATAAAAAGAGCGCCACCTGGGCGCTCTTTTGTCGAGTCGGGGGGATTAGAGTTTCTCCAGATCCCGTTCGATTTCGCTGATCTTGTTCTGTACCACTTTTTCCAGATGGCGCAGGTCGCGCAGGATCTTCTGCTTGATGTCCGGGTCGGCTTGCTGATGGACGCCCTGGGTCAGGTTGTCCAGCTCATCCACCACATACTTGAGGTTGGCGTTGATCTCGGTGACATCCTTGTACTCATGGGTACCGGAGTCGACCAGCATGGTCTTGCGCTGGCGGGGATACTTGAATTTGACACTCTTGGCGAAGAACTCGCCCTTCTGCTTCTTGAAGTAGATCTTGAGGATGTCGTGGTTGGCCTCCTGGCGCAGGGTATAGCTGTCGACGGAGGCGGGATCCTGGATCCCCAGGCTCTTCAGATTCTCGTACATCAGGCTTCCTCGGTTTGAAACGATCCTGTCCCATCCATCTTAACCGATGCCTCATGGCTTGCCTGTGACAGGGGCGCCAAAATCAAAAGGGCGCCATCAGGCGCCCTTTCATCACAGCAATGCTGATTACTCGTCGATGGAGCGCAGCAGGGCGTTGATGCCGACTTTGGCGCGGGTCTTGGCATCGACCTTCTTGACGATCACCGCCGCGTAGAGGCTGTACTTGCCGCATTTGGAGGGCAGGGAGCCGGAGACGACTACGGAGCCAGCCGGTACGCGGCCGTAGTGGATTTCGCCGGTTTCACGGTCATAGATGCGGGTGGACTGGCCGATAAAGACGCCCATGGAGATGACGGAACCTTCCTCGACGATGACCCCTTCAACCACTTCGGAGCGGGCACCGATAAAGCAGTTGTCTTCGATGATGGTCGGGTTGGCCTGCAGCGGTTCCAGTACGCCGCCGATGCCGACGCCGCCGGAGAGGTGGACGTTCTTACCGATCTGGGCGCAAGAGCCGACAGTGGCCCAGGTATCGACCATGGTACCTTCGTCAACGAAGGCGCCGATGTTGACATAGGAGGGCATCAGCACGGTATTGGAGGCGATAAAGGAGCCTTTGCGGGCGGTCGCCGGCGGCACCACGCGCACACCCGCTTCCTTGAACTGCTCGGCGGTGTAGTTGGAGAACTTGAGGGGAACCTTGTCGTAGTACTGGGCATCGTCGCCCTTGATGATGCCGTTGTCGTTGATGCGGAAGTAGAGCAGAACCGCTTTCTTCAACCACTGATGGACAACCCACTCACCGGCGATCTTCTCGGCAACCCGTGCCTTGCCTGAGTCCAGCAGGTCGATGGCTTGCAGGATGGCGGACTTGGTGGCGCTATCCACGGAGCCCGGAGTAATGGTGTCGCGGCGCTCGAAGGCCGCTTCAATGATCTGTTGCAACTCGGTCATGACAGGTTTCCTTTAAAAAATTCTGTTTGTTGTATCACACTTTTCCGACTGTTTTTAAGGGGTTGACCGGAATTCTTCCAGCCAGCGGCCATTTCTTCATCCGGTATGCGCCAACCAATTGTTTGGTATGGCAAAAAACGCCCGACAATCAGCCTCTTTCGAATCACTCTTCGCTTAATCAAGTACCGACTGCTGGGGATTGAGCTGGTGTACCAGTCGCTCTTCGAGCTGTTTTTGCTGCTCGGCGGTCAATGGCTCGCCATCGAGGCTGGTCAGGCTGAAAAAGTCCTCGACCCTCTCACCGAAAGTGGCAATTTTGGCGGCGTGCAGCGATAGTCCGCACTGCTGGAAAACGGCACCGATCCGCGCCAGCAGGCCGGGAGTATCGAGGGCAGTCAGCTCCATCAGGGTGTGACGGCTCTCCCCTTTAGTGGGCGAAGAGCGGGGCAGGAAGACCACCCGAGTCGGCACGCTGAACTGGCGGTGGCGCCGCGACAGCGGCTTGTTGCGCAGCACCAGCTTGCCCGGCTCCTGCAGCGCCTTCTCCAGCGCCTTCTTGATGGTGGCTGTGCGGTTGGGGCTGATGGGTTCGCCGCTCGGCTCCAGCACCACGAAGGTATCGAGCACATAGTTGCTGCGCGAGTTCATGATCTGGGCGTCGTGGATGTTGAGGTTCTTCTGATCCAGCGCCGAGGCCACGGTGGCAAACAGATTCGGGGTATCGCGGCAGTAGATAAACACCTCGCTGCCGCCTCGGGTAGGGTGTTTGCCGATGATCACCAGCGGAGCCGGATTGTCACCATGCTCAATGATGTGGCGGCAGTGCCAGGCGATCTGCTCCGGGCTGTGACGCAGGAAGTAGTCGGCCTTGAAATCGGCCCAGAGCTGGTTGATCGCCTCTTCCGATACATCCCGTTGTGCCAGCAGTTGCTTGGCCTGACGCTGGTTTTCGCGAATGCGCAGCCGCATGTCGGGCGGGTTCTCCAGCCCCTGGCGCAGCGCCTTCTGGGTCGCGAAGTAGAGCTCCCGCAGCAGGGTGCCCTTCCAGTCGTTCCACAAGGTATCGTTGGTGGCGCAGATATCAGCCACGGTGAGGCAGTAGAGCAGGTCGAGATGCTGCTCGTCGCGCACCTTCTGGGCAAAGTCGGTGACCACGTCGGGATCGTAGATATCGCGGCGCTGGGCGGTGACCGACATCAGCAGATGGTGGCGCACCAGCCAGGCGACCAGTCGGCTCTCGTAGCGATCCAGACCGTGCAGCTGGCAGAACTCCAGCGCATCGACGGCGCCGAGTTCCGAGTGATCGCCGCGCCGCCCCTTGGCGATATCGTGGAACAGGGCGGCGATGCTGAGCAGCTCCGGTTTGCGCAGCCGGGTGAAGACCTCGTGGCAGAGCGGGTGGCTCTGGCGACTGGCCGGATTGGGGAACTGGTGAATGTTCTTGAGCAGCCGATGGGTGTGCTCATCCACCGTGTAGGCGTGGAACATGTCGAACTGCATCTGGCCGACGATCAGGTTCCATTGCGGCAGATAGGCGGCGAGGATGCCGTATTTGTGCATCAGGGTGAGCGGCAGGCCGATGCCGTTGGGGTGGCGCAGCAGCGCCATAAAGAGGCGGCGGCAGTCAGGCAAGTCCTGCAACCAGCAGTTGAGTTTGCGGCGCGCCTCGCGCAGTTGGCGCAAGGTGGCCGAGTGGATGCCCGCAATCTCGGGATGCTGAGCCATCTGATAGAAGAGGCGCAGGATAGCGGCCGGTTCACGGCTAAACAGCTCCGCATCCACCGCATCGATGAGGCGGCCACGGAGCTGGAACTCGTCGGAGAGGCGGCGCACATCCATGGCAGTGTTGCCGAGTATCGCCTCGTCAAACAGCTGCAGCAGCATCTCGTTGAGCTCGGAGACACGCCGTACCGTCTGATAGAAGCGTTTCATCATCTGCTCGACCGGGGTGTTGCCTTCCCCCTCGAACCCCAGCATCTGGGCTACGGTGCGCTGGCGATCGAACAGCAGGCGGTTATCTCCCTTGTTGATGGCCATGTGCAGGGCGAAGCGCACCTTCCAGAGAAAATTCTGGCAGTCGAGCAGCTCGCGGTACTCGGCACGGTTGAGAAAGCCGTGGCTGGTCATCTCGAACAAGGTAGTGGCGCCAAAGTGGCGGCGGGCGACCCAGGCGAGGGTTTGAATGTCACGCAGGCCGCCCGGATTGCTCTTGAGATCCGGCTCCAGCTTGTAGGCCGTGCCAAGAAACTGCTGATGACGCTCCGCCTGCTCCTGGCGCTTGGCGCGAAAGAAGGCTTCGCTCGGCCAGAAGTGCTGGGGGCCGGTGGCCTCTTTCAGTTGCCGGAAGCCTTCCTGGCGACCGGTGATGTAGCGGGCCTCGATGAGGTTGGTGGCGACCGTAATATCGGCGCGCCCCTGCTCGAGGCACTCCGCCACGTTGCGCACCGCCTGACCCACCTCAAGCTTGAGATCCCACAGCAAGGTGATGAACTCACCGATCCGCAGTCCCAGCACTTCGTCCAGCTCATCGCCATCATAGAGGATCAGCAGGTCGATATCGGAGTGGGGGTGCAGCTCACCGCGGCCATAGCCCCCTACCGCGATCAGGGTCAAATCGCTCTTGTCAAAGCCGAACTTCTGCCACAACCGGCAGAGCAACTGATCCATGTACTCGGAGCGGGTGGCGACCAGCTCGATGATGTTGTCGCCGGCATCAAAACGGGCGTGCAGCCAGCCGAGAAAGCGGCTCAGGTACTCTTTGCAGTTGTCGCGAGTGAGCTGATCATCGGGTAACAAATGGGGGGAAAGCAGGCTGGCGTCCATGGCATCTCACACACAGTGGCAGGCAAATGGCTGAAACAGAAGTAAAAACCCCGGCGCTTTGGAAGTTCAGGGCCGGGGTTTGATGTTAGCTGTGTTTGATGAAGCGGTCGATAGTGTCATCGGGGCGCAGGGTGAGCACCTCGCAGCCATCCTCGGTCACCAGCAGGGTGTGTTCCCACTGGGCTGAGTCGCCGCCATCCTTGGTTGTCACGGTCCAGCCATCCTTCGGATTGACCTTGCAGTGATACTTCTTGCTGTTGACCATCGGCTCGATGGTGAAGCACATGCCCGCTTTCAGCTCCAGCTTGCCGCTGTTGCGGTAGTGGAGGATCTGCGGCTCTTCGTGGAACTCGGCACCGATACCGTGACCGCAGTAGTCTCGCACCACGGAGAAGCCGGCCTTCTCGACGATGGGCTGGATCACTGCGCCGATTTCGGTGATACAGGCACCCGGACGCACCTTCTTGATGGCGGCGTAGAGGCTCTCTTGCGCAACCTTGCAGAGCTGGCGGCGCAGCGGGGTGGTTTCACCCACGATGAACATGGCCGAGGTATCGCCGTGGTAGCCATCCTTGATGACGGTGATATCCAGGTTGATGATGTCGCCATCACGCAGCTTCTTGTGATTCGGGATACCGTGGCAGATCACATCGTTCACCGAGGTGCAGATGGATTTGGGGAAGCCGTGGTAGTTGAGCGGAGCTGGAACCGCCTGTTGTACGTCGACAATATAGTCGTGGCAGAGGGTATTCAGTTCGTCAGTGGTGACGCCAGCTTTGACATGGGGCGCAATCATGACCAGCACATCGGCGGCCAATTGGCCGGCAACGCGCATCTTTTCAATCTCTTCCGGTGTCTTGATTTTAATGGACATGGGATCTCTCTTGCGGCCTGCCGCTGGGCCTGCGAGGGCAGACAGGACAGGTAATGAAAAATAGATGCGTTTGCAATCAGGGCAAAATTTTATCCGCAACCCCCGCGTACTTCCAGTGTGATTGTCATCACAACGTCAAATCGGCGTCGCAGCATCCTCTGGCGGGATCCATATTTACACCTGTTTAGGGTGTCGGCCGGTGGTGTCCTGAACAAAGTTATGGTATAAAGCGCGCCGGAATGGGGAACTTGCGTCCCGATTTCATCACCCTTACTTAAACAACACACACACATCGACACATATGCCGGGGTGCCTTAACGGGTCGGTTATATGGGATGTGTGGAGGCCTAACCCCAATACAGAGGTATAAAATGGCTAAAGTTTCTATGCGCGACATGCTGCAAGCCGGCGTTCACTTCGGTCACCAGACTCGTTACTGGAACCCGAAAATGAAATCCTACATCTTCGGTGCCCGCAGCAAAGTTCACATCATCAACCTGGAAAAAACCGTTCCGATGTTTGACGATGCCATGAACTTCATCAGCTCCGTAGCTGCCAAGAAAGGCAAGGTACTGTTCGTAGGTACCAAGCGTGCCGCGTCTGAAGCCGTCAAAGAAGCCGCTGAGCGTTGCGACCAGTTCTATGTAAACCACCGCTGGCTGGGCGGTATGCTGACCAACTGGAAAACCGTTCGTCAGTCTATCAAGCGCCTGAAAGATCTGGAAACCCAGAGCCAGGACGGTACCTTCGAAAAGCTGACCAAGAAAGAGGCGCTGATGCGTACTCGCGAAATGGAAAAGCTGGAGAAGAGCCTGGGTGGTATCAAGAACATGGGCGGCCTGCCTGACGTTCTGTTCGTTGTCGATGCCGACCACGAGCATATCGCTATCAAAGAAGCCAACAACCTGGGTATCCCGGTAGTTTCCATCGTTGATACCAACTCCAACCCGGACGGCGTTGACTATGTCATCCCGGGTAACGACGACGCTATCCGTGCCGTACAGCTGTACCTGAATGCTGCTGCTGACACCGTACTGGAAGCTCGCGCTCAGGACATCGTTGTTCAAGCCGAACAAGATGGCTTCGTTGAAGCTGAGTAATTGATAAGGACTGTAAAGCCCTTATTAACCAAGCTGATGTAATTGGTTAGCAGGGGCCCTTGTGGCCCCTGTTTCTTGTCAATTCAAGACCGAGGATACTGGACATGGCTAACGTTACTGCCGCCCTGGTAAAAGAACTGCGCGAGCGCACTGCCGCTGGCATGATGGATTGCAAAAAAGCACTGGAAGAAGCTGCTGGTGATATCGAGCTGGCAATTGAGAACATGCGCAAATCCGGTCAGGCCAAAGCCGCCAAGAAAGCGGGCCGTATCGCCGCTGAAGGCGTTATCTTTGCTCGCACCGAAGGCAACGTTGCCGTCATGATCGAGCTGAACAGCGAAACCGACTTCGTCGCCAAAGATGCCAGCTTCATGGCAATGGGCCAGAAGATCGCTGACATCGCTGCGACCCAGAAAATTGCTGACGTTGACGCGCTGAAAGCCGCTGACTTCGGTAACGGCGAATCCGTCGAGCTGACCATCACCAACCTGATCGCCAAGATCGGTGAGAACATGAACCTGCGTCGCGTGATGCTGGTTGAAGGTGACAACCTGGGTACCTACGTTCACGGTTCCCGCATTGGTGTTATCACCAAGCTGACCGGTGGTTCTGCCGAGCTGGCCAAAGATCTGGCCATGCACGTTGCAGCCAACAGCCCGCAATTCGTCAAGCCTGAAGACGTGTCTGCTGATGTCGTTGCCAAAGAGCGCGAAATTCAGATCGACATCGCCATCAACTCCGGCAAGCCGAAAGAGATCGCCGAGAAGATGGTTGAAGGCCGCATGAAGAAGTTCACCGGTGAGGTTTCCCTGACTGGTCAACCGTTCGTGAAAGATCCTTCCATGACCGTTGCCGAGCTGCTGAAGAAAGAAGGCGCTGACGTTGTCTCCTTCACCCGTTTCGAAGTGGGCGAAGGCATCGAGAAGCAAGAGACCGATTTCGCTGCTGAAGTTGCAGCCCAAATCGCGGCCGCTCAAAAGGCCTAATCGAACCGGTTTTTCCGTTTCCCCAGACCGCGACTTATGTCGCGGTCTTTATATGACCAGGAATCAGTGACATGAGTACCAATCCCAAACCTGCATACAGACGTGTTCTTCTGAAGTTGAGTGGTGAAGCCCTGCAAGGATCCGAGGGTTTCGGCATTGATCCGGCGGTGCTGGAGCGTATGGCCCAAGAGATCAAAGAACTGGTTGAGTTGGGTGTTCAGGTCGGTCTGGTCATCGGTGGCGGCAACCTGTTCCGTGGTGCCGGTCTTGCCAAAGCGGGCATGAACCGCGTGGTGGGCGACCACATGGGTATGCTGGCAACCGTGATGAACGGTCTGGCCATGCGTGATGCCCTGCATCGTGCTTATGTGAATGCCCGTCTGATGTCTGCCATCTCCCTGCAAGGCGTCTGCGACTCCTACAGCTGGGCCGAGGCAATCAGCCAGCTGCGTGCTGGCAAAGTCGTTATCTTCTCTGCCGGTACCGGCAACCCCTTCTTCACTACCGATTCTGCGGCTTGTCTGCGCGGGATCGAGATCGAAGCTGATGTGGTGCTCAAAGCCACCAAGGTTGATGGTGTATACAACGAAGATCCGGTCAAGAATCCGGATGCCGTGCTGTATCATGAACTGAGTTATGATGAAGTTCTTGAAAAAGAGCTCAAGGTGATGGATCTTGCTGCCTTTACCCTGGCACGTGACCATGATCTGCCGATCCGCGTGTTCAACATGAACAAACCGGGTGCCCTGCGCCGGGTTGTCATGGGTGAACCGGAAGGCACTCTGATCCACCACGTTGGTAAATAAGATAAAAGTGAGCCACCTGGCGCTCTTATCCTATCCATCACGTCAGTAAATAAGATAGACACGGGCCGTGTAGCGGCTCGTTCGCCAAAAGGAAAACCACTGTGATCAACGAGATTAAAAACGACGCCAAGGACCGTATGGGCAAGAGCGTAGAAGCGCTCAAGACTCAAATGTCCAAGATCCGTACCGGCCGCGCTCACCCGAGCCTGCTCGACGGCATCCAGGTTGAGTATTACGGTGCTGCCACTCCGCTGAAACAGTTGGCCAACGTCGTGGCAGAAGATGCTCGCACCCTCTCCATCTCCATCTTTGACCGCTCCATGATCCAGGCGGTAGAGAAGGCGATCCTGACCTCCGATCTGGGCCTGAACCCGTCCAGCAATGGCCAGACCCTGCGTGTGCCGCTGCCGCCGCTGACCGAAGAGCGCCGTCGTGACCTGACCAAGATCGTCCGTGCCGAAGCGGAAAATGCCCGTGTTGCCGTGCGCAACATCCGTCGTGACGCCAACGCTGATCTGAAAGCGCTGCTGAAGGACAAAGAGATCTCCGAAGACGACGACCGTCGCGCCCAGGAAGAGATCCAGAAACTGACCGACTCCTACATCAAGCTGGTCGATGAGGCCCTTGCCGTAAAGGAGAAGGAGCTAATGGAAATCTAACCGTCTGAAAGGTATATTACGAGCGCCGTGTAGTGCCCCTGCACGGCGCTTTTGTCTTTGTGGGAGAATTACATGTCGCTTTTGGCTGCGTTGGGTGATTGTGCCAACTCGTCTTTACCCCGTCACGTCGCCATCATCATGGATGGTAACGGTCGCTGGGCCCAGAACCGAGGCAAGATGCGGGTTTATGGCCACAAGGCGGGCGTCAAGTCAGTGCGCGAGGCCGTTACCTTTGCTGCGCGTGCCAAGATCGAGGCATTGACCCTGTTTGCATTCTCCAGCGAGAACTGGCGCCGCCCGGAAGGGGAGGTCAGTGCCTTGATGGAACTGTTCATCACAGTGCTGGGTCGTGAGGTGCAGAAACTGCACAACAACGGGATCCGGCTCAAGGTGATTGGCGATACTGCTCGCTTTAGTGAGCGGTTGCAGGCCAAAATCGCCAAGGCGGAAGCCTTGACCGCCAATAACAAGGGGTTGACCCTGAACATTGCAGCCAACTATGGCGGCCAGTGGGATATCGCCCAGGCGGCCCGCAAGCTGGCTAAAGCAGTGGCGGCCGGTGAACTGGCCGCTGACGACATTGATGAATCCATGTTGACCCGCGAGGTTTGCATGGCCGATCTGCCACCTGTGGACCTGTTGATCCGCACCGGTGGCGATCATCGCATCAGCAACTTTGTGTTATGGCAGCTCGCCTATGCCGAGCTCTATTTTACCCCGGTATTGTGGCCCGATTTCAACGAGGCCGAGTTCAGTGAGGCGGTCGCCTCTTTCGTTGCACGCGAGCGTCGCTTCGGTTGCACGGGTGAACAGATACGGGAATTGATCGCCGAGCAGCAGACCGGCTAAACCCCGCTCCCAAGAGAGAGGTTTCTTTTGCTAAAACAACGAATTATTACTGCTTTGATGTTGATCCCCCTGGTGTTGGGGGCGCTCTTCTTTCTGCCATTGAAATTTTTTGCCCTGTTGGCTGCGCTGGTGTTTTTGTTGGCCAGTCGCGAATGGAGTGGGTTTGTCTCTGCTGCTCCGCAGCAATGGTTACCCATCGTATTTTGTCTGTTGCTCGGTGCCAGCCTCTTTTGGCTGCCAGTGGAGCAACTCTGGACGCCTCACTTGCACCCCCTGGTGATGGGCGTGCTCTGGACCGCAGTAAGCTGGTGGTTGCTGGGTCTGCTGATGGTGCTGCGTTATCCCCAGAGCGCCAAACTGTGGAAAGAGTCTATCTGGCTCAAGTCACTGTTTGGTCTGGTGACTCTGGTTCCCTTCTTCTGGTCGCTGGTCGCCATCCGTGGTTACAACTTTTACCATGACCCCATGATGGGCGCCTGGATCCTGTTGTTCGTGATGGGACTGGTCTGGGCGGCAGATTCTGGCGCGTATTTTTTCGGCAAGGCGTTCGGTAAGCACAAGCTGGCACCGGCTGTGAGCCCGGGCAAAACCATCGAAGGGATGTGTGGCGGCCTCTTTACCGCCAGCCTGCTGGCCATCGGCGTTACCTGGTCGATGGGATTTGTTCCTGCCAAGATGATCACCGTGCTGTTTTGCTCCCTGTTGGCGGTGCTTGCATCCGTACTCGGCGATCTGACCGAGAGCATGTTCAAGCGCGAGGCGGGCATCAAGGATTCCGGCACCCTGCTGCCGGGTCATGGCGGTATTCTCGACCGGATCGACAGCCTGACCGCCGCTCTGCCGGTGTTTCTGCTCAGTTATCTGCTACTCAGTCAGGAGTTTTGATGCACAAGTCACTGGTTATTCTGGGGGCCTCCGGCTCCATCGGTCAGAGTACCTTGAAAGTGCTGCGCCATAACCCGGGCAGTTGGCAAATGTTGGCGTTGACCGCCGCCCGCAACGTGGATGCCATGTTGCGGGACTGCCTCGAATTCTCCCCCCGTTTTGCCGTGATGGTCGATGAGGATGCCGCCCGTGAACTGGCTGCCCGTCTGAAAGCGCACGGCAGTGCGACCCGGGTCATGTCTGGTGCAGCAGCCCTTTGCGATGTGGCCGCTCACCCCGACACCCATAGCGTGATGGCCGCCATCGTCGGTGCGGCCGGTCTGGCCCCGACCATGGCCGCGGTACGTGCCGGCAAGCGTATTTTGCTGGCTAACAAGGAGGCGCTGGTGATGTCCGGTGCTTTCTTCATGGAGGCGGTGCGCGAACATGGCGCCGAGCTGCTGCCCATCGACAGCGAACACAATGCCATCTTCCAGTGTCTGCCGACTGCCGTGCAGCACCAGCCCGGTTTTTGCGATCTGGCGGCGGCGGGGATCAGCAAGATTTTGCTGACCGGTTCCGGCGGCCCGTTCCGTTACACCGAGATCAGCGAGCTGGCCAAGGTGACGCCGGCGCAGGCCATCGCCCATCCCAACTGGTCGATGGGGGCCAAGATTTCGGTCGACTCTGCCACCATGATCAACAAGGGGCTGGAGTACATCGAGGCGCGCTGGCTGTTCAATGCGGCGCCCGAGCAGATCCAGGTGGTGATCCACCCCCAGTCAGTGATCCACTCCATGGTGCAGTATAAGGATGGCTCCGTGCTGGCCCAGCTTGGCAATCCGGATATGTGTACCCCCATTGCCCATGCGCTGGCTTATCCCAATCGCATCCCCTCCAGTGTGGAACCTTTGGATTTCTTCAGTGTCGGAGAGTTCAGCTTTATCCGGCCTGATTATGATCGCTATCCCTGTCTGGCGCTGGCCATCAATGCCTGCCAGAAGGGACAAGCGGCGACCACTGCGCTCAATGCGGCCAACGAGGAGGCGGTTGCCGCCTTCCTGGCCGGGCGCATCGGCTTTATGGATATTGCCCGGATCAACGAGGCCGTGATGTTGGCGCTGGAGAGCAGCACAGTCGGCTCGCTCGATGATCTGTTTGCCCTGGACGGTGCGGCAAGAGCCCGTGCTCACACTTTGATTGAGGAGCTTGGCTGATGGGCGGTGTGTTGTGGAATATCGGTGCCTTTGTTGTTGCGCTGGGCCTGCTGGTCGCGGTGCACGAGTTTGGTCACTTCTGGGTGGCCCGTCGTTGTGGCGTCAAGGTTGAGCGCTTCTCCATCGGTTTTGGCAAGGCGATCTGGCGCAGGATGGGTAAGGATGGCACCGAATATGTGCTGGCGCTGATCCCGCTCGGTGGCTACGTCAAGATGCTCGATGGCCGGGTCGATGAACTCAAGCCTGGTGACGAGCAGTATGCCTTCAACCACAAGAGTGTCTGGGCGCGGATGGCGATTGTTGCCGCGGGCCCCATGGCCAACTTCGTCTTTGCCCTGTTTGCCCTCTGGCTGATGTTTATCATCGGGGTGCCGAGCGTCAAGCCGGTGATCGGTGAAGTGCGTCCGGCATCCATCGTTGCCGAGGCGGGTGTGCTGCCGGGGATGGAGATTGTCGGGGTCGGCGATGAGCAGACCGGTGACTGGGAGAGCGTCACTTACGCTCTTATCAGCCATCTGGGTGATGATGCAGTCACCCTGAAAGTGCAGGCACCCAATACCAGCTATGCCACCGATAAAACCTTGTCGCTGACCGGCTGGACCTTCGATCCGGATAAAGAGTCGCCCATCGGCAGCTTGGGAATTGTCCCCCTGAGTGGCAAAGTGCTGCCAGTCGTCGCTGCCGTGGTGGCCAAGAGTGCCAGTGAAAAGGCGGGGCTGCAGGTCGGTGACCGTATCAAACAGGTCGGCGATCAGCCTATTACCGCGTGGGCCCAGTTTGTCGAGCTGGTGCAGCAGGCTCCGGGCGAACCCCTGCAAGTGGTGGTTGAGCGCAACAACAGTGATCTCAACGTGACCCTGACCCCGGATAGCCGCAAGGTGCAGGGCAAGCTGGTAGGATTCGTCGGTCTCTCGCCGCAACTGGTTCCATTACCGGATGAATATCGAATTCTGTTACAGTATGGGCCTTTGCAGGCGCTGTGGCATGGCGCGGACAAGACCTGGAGCCTGATCACGCTCACCTTTGACATGATTGGCAAGTTGATCGGTGGCATCGTGTCGCTGGACAACCTGAGCGGCCCCATCTCCATTGCCAAGGGCGCCGGCAGCAGTGCCGACTATGGTCTGGTCTATTTCTTGAGTTTTCTGGCGCTGATCAGCGTCAACCTGGGAATTATCAATCTGTTCCCCCTGCCGGTGCTCGATGGTGGCCATCTGGTCTATTTCCTGATCGAAGCGGTCACCGGCAAGCCGGTATCAGAGAAAATACAGGAAGTGGGTTTCAGGATCGGCGCCGCCATTCTGATGTTATTGATGGGCATTGCGCTGTTTAACGATTTCGCTCGCCTCTGAGGCCAGAGCATCAACAAGGACACATAAGAACAAAATGGCTGTTAAAAAAGCATTGGTGTTGAGTTGCCTGCTGGGTGCCAGTTTCCTGGCCCAGGCGGCCCCTGCCTCTTTTGTGGTGCAAGATATCCAGGTCGAAGGTCTGCAACGGGTGACCCTGGGTGCCGCACTGTTGAACCTGCCGATCCGGGTCGGTGATACCGTCGATTCTGTGGCTCTGGCCAGCGCCATCAAAAAGCTCTATGCCTCGGGTAATTTCGAGGATGTGAAGGTTTACCGTGACGGTCAGGTGCTGCAGGTGATGGTCAAGGAGCGTCCGACCATCTCCAGCATCGAGTTTGCCGGCAACAAGGATATCAAAGAGGAGCAACTGACCCAGAGTCTGGAGTCCTCCGGTATCCGTGTGGGCGATCCGCTGGATCGCACCGTGCTCACCTCCCTCGAGAAGGGACTGGAAGATTTCTACTATGGCGTGGGTAAATACTCCGCCAAGGTCAAGGCCATCGTCACCCCGTTGCCGCGCAACCGGGTCGATCTCAAGTTCACCTTCGTGGAAGGGGAAGCGGCCAAGATCCAGCAGATCAACATCGTCGGCAACAGCGTCTTCCCTGAAGAGAAGCTGATTGCCCAGCTCTCCCTGCGCGACGAAGTGCCCTGGTGGAACTTCACCGCCGATCAGCGCTATCAGAAGCAGAAACTGGCCGGTGATATCGAGACCCTGCGCTCCTACTACATGGACCGCGGCTATATCCGCTTCCAGCAGGAGTCTACCCAAGTCTCTATGACTCCCGACAAGAAGGGCGTCTACGTCACCCTCAACATCAAGGAAGGGGATCAGTACAAGGTCTCCGGTGTCCAGCTCAAGGGTGACCTGATCGATCGCGGTGGCGAGATGAAGGGATTGATCCCGATCGCTGCCGGCAGCACTTACTCTGCCAGTCAGGTGACTCATACCGAAGAGGTGCTCTCCAAGTTCCTCGGCCGTTACGGCTACGCCTATCCGAAAGTGGTCACCTTCCCGCAGATCAATGACAAGACCAAGGAAGTGGAGCTGATCGTCAACGTTGAGCCTGGCCCCCGTGTCTATGTGCGCAATATCAACTTCAGCGGTAACGCCACCACCGAAGACCAGGTGCTGCGTCGCGAGATGCGCCAGATGGAGGGCACCTGGCTCTCCTCCGACAACATCGAGCAGTCCAAGAGCCGTCTCAACCGCCTTGGCTATTTCGAGAGCGTCGAAGTGGACACCAAGCGGGTGCCGGGCAACGATGACCTGGTTGACCTCGACTTCAAGGTCAAGGAGCAGCCAGCAGGCTCCATCAACGCAGGTATCGGTTACGGTACCGAATCGGGTCTGAGCCTACAGGCGGGGATCTCCCAGGACAACTTTATGGGTACCGGTAAAAAGGTCTCCATCAACGCCAGCACCAACGACTACTCCAAGAACGTTGACCTGAGCTACAACGACCCCTACTTCACCGTGGATGGTGTCAGCCTGGGTGGTCGGGTCTACTACAACCAGTTCCGCGCCGATGATGCCGATATCGTTGATTACGAGAATGAAACCATCGGTTTCCGTCTCTCCAGCGGCTTCCCGGTCAACGAGTTCAACCGTCTCGACTTCAGTACCGGTATCGAGAGCACCAAGCTGAGCCGTCCGTCATTCAATGCCCAGAACTATCAGGAGTGTCTGAAGGACAATCCGGATACTGATGGCAATACCTACTGCTGGGATCAGTGGAATGATAACCGCCAGTCGGTACAGATGGATCAGTTCTGGAATGCTTACTCACAGGATGGTTCCAACCTCGACTTTGTGACCGTTGATGTCACCGCTGGCTGGACCCGCTCTACCCTGAACAAGGGGATGTTCCCGACTTCTGGCGATCGTCAGCGTATCAACGCCAAGGTGACCGTGCCGGGCATGGAGCTGCAGTACTACAAGCTCTCTGCCGAAGATGCCCACTACTTCCCGCTCGATGCGGATCATAGCTGGGTTATGATCGGCAAGGGTCGTGTCTCCTACGGTAACGGCTATGGCGATGACTCCATGCTGCCGTTCTTCGAGAACTACTATGCCGGTGGTTTCGATACGGTACGTGGCTTCAAGAGCAATACCATTGGTCCCAAGGCGATCTACAAGACCTACAACAAGCCGGGTGCTGGCAGTTGCACTGGTTCTCAGCCGTGTGAAACTGGCTACTATGAAGGTTCCGACACCTCGGTGGGGGGTAACGCTCTGGCCGTCGCCTCACTGGAGCTGGTCTTCCCGACCCCGTTCGTCTCCGAGACCTATCGTCCGCAGATCCGTTCAACCGTCTTTATGGACGCAGGTACCGTCTGGAGCACTGATTTTGCCAACGGGGCATATCCTTGCGCCGCCGGTTCTGATTGCAACTATCTGAGCCAGGACTACTCCAACCCGGGCAATATCCGGGTCTCTGCCGGTGTCTCCCTGCAGTGGCTCTCGCCGATGGGCCCGCTGGTGTTTGCCCTGGCCAAGCCGATCAAGAAATACGAAGGGGATCGCACCGAAGTCTTCTCCTTCAACATCGGTCGTACTTTCTAAGCAGAATTTCGCCCCCACCCATGCGGTGGGGGTCTTCAATGATGGGACGCGCGGTATGCGTGCCTCACCAGGTAACAAGACGGTCCTAACGCCGCTTGCATAATCGGGTAAATCAGGTAGCCCTCGCCATGAGGGAACAAGGAGTAAGTGTGAATAAAGCGTTGAAAGTAGCTGGTTTGAGCTTTGCACTGATGGCTGCCGGCATGGGTTCTGCCTTCGCTGAGACCAAGATCGCCGTGGTTGATATGGGCGAAGTCTTCCAAAAGCTGCCCCAGCGTGAAGCCGTTGCAGCCAAGCTGAAAGGCGAATTCGAGCCGCGCATGCGTGAGCTGCAGAAGTTGGAACAGGAAGGCCAGAAGCTGGTCGAAAAGTTCCGCAAGGATGAAGCCTTCATGAGCGCCGAGCAGAAGAAGCAGAACCAGGAGAAGCTGGCCAAGCTGCAGATGGAGTTCAACCAGAAGCGTCAAGCCTTTGAGCAGGACAACGGCCGCCGTCAGTCCGAAGAGCGCAACAAGATCCTGACCAAGGTGCAGGCTGCCATCGATTCCATCGCCAAGAGCAATGGTTACGATCTGGTGCTGGAGCGCAATGCCGCCCCGTATGCCGCCAGCAAACTGGACATCTCCGGCCAGGTTATTTCTCAGGTAAGCAAGAGCAACTAATTGATGGCATTCACTCTCGCACAGCTGGCCCAGCAACTGGGGGCCCAGGTCCATGGCGACGGAACCCTGGAAATCCGCAAGGTAGCGACACTGGAAAAGGCCGGGGAGGGGGATATCACCTTCCTGTCCAACAAGAAGTACCGGCACTATCTGGAGCAGAGCAAGGCGACCGCCGTGCTCATTACCGAAGCGGATCTGCCATTTTGTCCCACCAATGCCCTGGTGCTCAAAGACCCCTATGTGGGCTTTGCCCGGGTAGCCCAACTGCTGGACACTACCCCGCAGCCGGCCACGGATATTCATCCGAGTGCCGTTATCGCGGCTGACGTGCAACTGGGCGAGAGAGTGGCCATCGGTGCCAATGCAGTGATCGAATCCGGCGTCGTGCTGGGTGACGATGTACGCATTGGCCCGGGCTGTTTTGTTGGCAAAAATACCCGGCTGGGAGCCCGCTCCCGGCTGTGGGCCAACGTAACCCTCTATCACAATGTGACCATGGGTACCGACTGTCTGGTTCAATCCGGCACAGTGATCGGGGCCGATGGTTTCGGTTACGCCAACGAGCGTGGCGAGTGGATCAAGATCCCCCAGCTCGGCGGTGTGACCATTGGCAACCGGGTCGAGATCGGTGCCTGTACCACCATTGACCGCGGTGCGCTGGAAGATACCCGCATTGCTGACAACGTCATCATCGACAACCAGTGCCAGATCGCCCACAACGTGGAGATCGGTTACGGCACCGCCGTGGCGGGCTCTACCGTGATGGCTGGTAGTCTCAAGGTCGGCAAATACTGTATCATTGGCGGCGCTTCCGTCTTTAACGGGCATATGGAGATCTGCGACCAGGCCACCGTCACCGGTATGGCCATGGTGATGCGACCCATTACCGAGCCCGGTGTCTACTCTTCCGGCATCCCTCTGCAAACCAATAAAGAGTGGCGCAAGACCGCCGCCCGGGTGATGCGTATCGAAGAGATGCACAAGCGGTTAAGCAAGCTTGAGAAGAAGCTGGATCAAGAATAATCACGATTGGTATAGGGTACTGTTTTGACTACTGAAAAGAAGAGCCTGGGTATCCAGGAAATCATGGATCTGCTGCCCCACCGTTATCCGTTTCTGATGGTGGATCGTGTAGACGACTACGAGATCAGCGATGAGCGCAAAACCCTGCGCGCCATCAAGAACGTCTCGTTCAACGAGCCGATCTTCCAGGGGCACTTCCCGGCCAAGCCGGTGTTCCCGGGCGTACTGATCCTGGAAGCGATGGCACAGGCCACCGGTATCCTGGCCTTTACCATGGTGGGCAAGCCGTCTCCCAACGAACTCTACTATTTTGCCTCAATCGACAACGCTCGCTTCAAGCGTCCGGTCGGCCCCGGTGACCAACTGGTGCTCGACGTGGAGTTCCTGAAAGAGCGTCGCGGTATTGCCAAGTTCACCGGTGTCGCCACCGTCGACGGTGAAGTGGTCTGTACCGCCGAGCTGATGTGCGCCAAACGCGAGGTTTAACACACGTGATCGACCAGACTGCCATCATTCACGATACTGCCATCGTCCATGAGTCTGCCGTGATCGGTAAAGGGGTTGAAATCGGCCCCTTTTCTGTCATCGGCGCCGAGGTGGAAATCGGTGACAACACCTGGGTAGGTTCCCATGTGGTGATCAAGGGCCCGACCAAGATTGGTCGCGGCAACAAGATCTTCCAGCACACCTCCATCGGTGAGGATTGCCAGGACAAGAAGTACGCCGGTGAGCGCACCTTCCTCGAGATCGGCGACAACAACGTCATTCGCGAGAACTGCACCTTCCACCGTGGCACCATTCAGGATCAGAGCCTGACCAAGGTGGGCAGCGGTAACCTGTTCATGGTCAACGTTCACGTTGCCCATGACTGCATCATCGGTGACAACTGCATCTTCGCCAACAACGCGACCCTGGCGGGCCACGTGGTGATCGGTGACTTCGTGATCTTCGGTGGTCTCTCCGCTATTCATCAGTTTGGCCGCGTCGGCTCCCACGCCTTCGTCGGTGGCTGCGCCGCCCTGAACAAGGATGTGCCGCCTTACGTGATGGCCGCCGGCAACTACGCCAAGCCGTTCGGGGTTAACTCCGAAGGTCTGCGTCGCCGCGGTTTCAGCGCCGAGGCCATCTCTGCCGTCAAGCGTGCCTACAAAGAGATCTTCCGTTCCGGCAAGACCATCGAAGAGGTGCTGCCGGTGCTGATCGAGATGGCGCAAGCCGAACCGGCCGTCCAGCTCTATGTGGACTTCCTCAAAGATAACGAGCGCGGGATCATCCGTGCCTGATCCGGTTCGTATCGGTATCGTCGCCGGAGAGGTCTCCGGCGACATTCTGGCTGCCGGTCTGGTGCGCGAGCTGCAGGCCCGTTACCCGGATGCGCAGTTCGAAGGGATCGCCGGGCCGCGGATGCAGGCCCTCGGCGTCAAGGCCTTGTTCGAGATGGAAGAGCTCTCCGTCATGGGGATCACCGAGGTGCTGGGCCGTCTGCCGCGTATCCTCAAGGTTCGTCGCGAACTACTGCGCCACTTTATTGCCAATCCGCCCGATATCTTCATCGGCGTGGATGCACCGGATTTCAATATCGGAGTGGAGCTGAAACTGCGCCGCGCCGGTATCAAGACGGTTCACTATGTCAGCCCCTCGGTGTGGGCCTGGCGCCAGAACCGCATTCACAAGATCAAGGCCGCTACCGACATGGTGCTCGCCTTCCTGCCGTTCGAGAAAGCCTTCTACGACCGTTTCGACGCCCCTTGCCGTTTTGTCGGTCACACCATGGCGGATGATATTCCGCTGGTGCCGGATCAGGCTGCTGTGCGTCGCAATCTCGGTATCGATGCCAATCGCCGCTGGCTGGCAGTGCTGCCGGGCAGCCGCACCGCAGAAGTGGGCTTTATGTCCCCCCTATTTCTCGAAGCGTGCAAACACCTGACGGTGCGCTATCCGGATCTCGGCTTCATCGTGCCGCTGGTCAACCAGAAACGGCGCGAGCAGTTTATGGCCATCAAGGCCGAGGTAGCGCCGGGTCTCGACATGGTGCTGCTGGAAGGGCAGGGCCGCGAGGCGATGATCGCCGCCGACGTGGTGATGCTCGCCTCCGGCACCGCAGCGCTCGAAGCCATGCTGGTGAAAAAGCCGATGGTGGTGGGCTACAAGCTCAAGCCCTTCAGCTACTGGCTGGCCCAGCGGCTGGTGAAGACCGAATTTGTCTCTCTGCCCAACCTGCTGGCCGGTCGCATGCTGGTGCCGGAACTCATCCAGCACGAGTGCACCCCGGAGAATCTGGTGGAAGAGGTGAGCAAGTACTTCGAGCACGACAACAGTGCACTGGTCAACACCTTCACCGAGCTGCACCAGCTGATCCGCTGCAATGCCGACTCGCAGGCTGCCGATGCGGTGGCGGATCTGCTCGGCAGATAACGCTATTTCGGACCGTCGATTGCGCCGAGCTACCCGTAGATTCGTTTTCGAGCGGTGATACCGCGCCAGTCGACCCCTGTCAGGCCCCACGGGGCCTGTTTTGATTCAAGGCTACAAGATGATGATCGATATTCCTGACGACAAGCTGGTTGCCGGTGTGGACGAAGTGGGCCGTGGCCCCCTGGTGGGTGACGTGGTCACCGCTGCGGTCATTCTCGATCCCGCCAATCCGATCGCGGGGCTCAACGACTCCAAGAAGCTCTCCGAGAAGAAACGTCTCGCTCTGTTTGATGAGATCAAAGAGAAGGCACTTGCCTTCGCCATCGGCCGCGCCACTCCGGAGGAGATCGACGAGCTCAACATCCTGCATGCCACCATGCTGGCGATGCAGCGCGCCGTGGCGGGGTTGAAGGTCACCCCCGAGCTGGTCTTTATCGATGGCAACCGCTGCCCTGCATTGCCGATGGAAGCGCGCGCCGTGGTCAAGGGCGATAGTCTGGTGGCCGCCATCAGTGCCGCTTCGATCCTCGCCAAGGTGACCCGCGACGGCGAGATGACCGAGCTGGACAGCCGCCATCCCGAGTACGGCTTTGCCCGTCACAAGGGTTATCCGACTGCGGAGCACCTCGCCATTCTGGCCGAGCGTGGCCCGTTGCCCGAATATCGCAAGAGCTTCAAACCGGTGCGCCGCGCACTGGGGATCGAGTAGACCATGCCATTTAGTTTGAGCAGCGAGAGGAGATGACGATGGCTGACCCCCGTTTTATCCACCTGCGAGTCCACTCCGACTTCTCCATGGTCGATGGCCTGCAGAAGATCAACCCCATTGTCGGGGCTGCCGCGGCCAACAACATGCCGGCGCTGGCGCTGACCGATCAGATGAACATGTGCGGTCTGGTGCGCTTCTATGGCGTGGCCCACGGCAAGGGGATCAAGCCCATCGTCGGGGCCGACTTCTGGGTGCAGAGCGATGAGCTCGGCGACGAGCAGTTCCGTCTCACCCTGCTAGCCATGGATAACGACGGCTACCAGAACATCACCCTGCTTATTTCCCGCGGTTACCAGCGCGGCCACGTACAGGGGCGGCCGGTCATCGACAAGAGCTGGCTCGCCGAGCATGCCAAGGGGGTGATCGTCCTCTCCGGCGGGCGCGAGGGGGATGTGGGCAAGTTCCTGCTCAAGGGCAACCGGCAGATGACCGAGCAGTGCGTCGCCTTCTATCAGACCCACTTCCCCGATGCCTACTACCTCGAGCTGCTGCGTACCGGTCGACCCGACGAAGAGGTCTACCTGCACATGGCGGTGGCCATCGCCACCGAGTTCGAGCTGCCGGTAGTGGCCACCAACGAGGTGGTGTTCCTCAACGCCGATGATTTTGACGCCCACGAGATCCGGGTCGCCATCCACGATGGCTATACCCTGATGGACAAGCGCCGTCCCCGTCGCTACAGCCCCCAGCAGTATCTGCGCAGCCAGGAGGAGATGTGCGAGCTCTTTGCCGACATCCCCGAGGCGCTCGAGAATACGGTGGAGATCGCCAAGCGCTGCAACGTGACGGTGCGTCTCGGCGAATATTTCCTGCCCAACTTCCCGACCGGCGACATGACCACCGAAGATTTTCTGGTGGCCAAGTCGAAAGAGGGTCTGGAGGAGCGTCTCGAGTTCCTGTTCCCGGATCCGGCGGTGCGGGCCGAGCGTCGTCCCGAGTATGACGAGCGTCTCGATATCGAGCTGAAAGTAATCAACCAGATGGGCTTCCCGGGTTACTTCCTCATCGTGATGGAGTTTATCCAGTGGTCCAAGGACAACGGCATCCCCGTTGGCCCGGGCCGTGGATCCGGTGCCGGCTCTCTGGTGGCCTACGCCCTCAAGATCACCGACCTCGACCCGCTGGAATTTGACCTGCTGTTCGAACGTTTCCTCAACCCCGAGCGGGTATCCATGCCCGACTTCGACGTCGACTTCTGCATGGATCGACGGGATGAAGTGATCGAGCACGTTTCCGACATGTATGGCCGAGAGGCGGTGTCGCAGATCATCACCTTCGGCAGCATGGCGGCCAAGGCGGTGGTGCGAGACGTGGGCCGGGTGCTGGGCCACGCCTACGGCTTTGTGGATCGCATCTCCAAGCTCATTCCGCCGGATCCGGGCATGACGCTCGCCAAGGCATTCGAGGCCGAGCCCAAGCTGCCCGAGCTCTACGAGCAGGATGAGGAGGTCAAGGACCTCATCGACATGGCCCGCCGCCTGGAAGGGGTAGTGCGCAACGCCGGTAAACACGCCGGTGGCGTGGTGATCGCACCCACCAAGATCACCGACTTTGCGCCGCTCTACTGCGATGATGAGGGCCATCACCCGGTCACCCAGTTTGACAAGAACGACGTGGAATACGCCGGTCTGGTGAAGTTCGACTTCCTGGGTCTGCGCACTCTCACCATCATCGACTGGGCGCTCGGTATGATAAACCCGCGTCTTGCCAAAGAGGGCAAGCCGCCGGTCGATATCGCCGCCATCCCCATCGATGACAAGAAGTCGTTCGACCTGCTGCAGCGCTACGAGACCACAGCGGTATTCCAGCTCGAATCTCGCGGTATGAAGGATCTCATCAAGCGGCTGCGTCCCGACTGCTTCGAAGACATGATCGCACTGGTGGCCCTGTTCCGACCGGGCCCGCTCCAGTCAGGCATGGTGGATAACTTCATCGACCGCAAACACGGTAATGAAGCGATCTCCTATCCGGACGAGAAGTGGCAGCACGAGAGCCTCAAGCCCATCCTCGAACCCACCTACGGCATCATCCTCTATCAGGAGCAGGTGATGCAGATTGCCCAGACCCTGGCGGGTTATACGCTGGGTGGCGCGGATATGCTGCGCCGTGCCATGGGTAAGAAAAAGCCCGAGGAGATGGCCAAGCAGCGGGCCGGTTTCGAGGAGGGCGCCGTCAAGAATGGCGTCGACGGCGAGCTGGCGATGAAGATCTTCGATCTGGTGGAGAAGTTTGCGGGCTACGGCTTCAACAAATCCCACTCCGCCGCCTATGCGCTGGTCTCCTACCAGACCCTCTGGCTCAAGACCCACTTCCCGGCCGAGTTCATGGCGGCGGTGATGACCGCCGATATGGACAACACCGACAAGATCGTGACCCTGGTAGATGAGTGTCAGCGGATGGGGCTCACCGTGATCCCGCCGGATGTGAACACTGGTCGCTATCGCTTCTCGGTCAACGAAGATGGCCATATCGTCTACGGGATCGGGGCGGTGAAAGGGGTCGGTGAAGGCCCCATCGATGCGATCTTGAGCGCCCGGGATCAGGACGGCCCGTTCCGCGATCTGTTCGACTTCTGCAACCGGGTCGACATCAAGAAGCTCAACAAGCGGGTGATGGAGAAACTGATCCTCTCTGGCGCCATGGATCGACTTGGCCCTCACCGCGCAGCGCTGATGGCGACCCTGGAGGAGGCGATGCGTGCCGCCGAGCAGCACGCCAAGGCGCAGGCGGTGGGGCAGGTCGACATGTTCGGCGTGCTCACCGAAGAGATTGACGACGTCAAGAAGGCGTTTGCCAACGTGCCGCACTGGCCTGACAAGGTGTGGCTGGAAGGGGAGCGCGAGACTCTCGGGCTCTATCTCACCGGCCACCCCATCAACCAGTACAGCAGCGAATTGCGTCGTTATACCTCGGGTCGCTTGTGCGATCTGCATCCCACCTCCCGCGATACCGTGACCACGGCGGCGGGGCTGGTGATTGCGGCCCGCAGCATGGTGACCAAGCGTGGCAATAAGATGGGGATCTTCACCCTGGACGACCGTTCCGGTCGCCTCGATGTGACCCTGTTCAGTGAAGCGCTGGAAAAATATGAAGAATTGATGCAAAAAGACCGCATTTTGGTGGTTTCTGGACAGGTCAGCTTTGATGACTTCTCCGGTGGCCTTAAAATGTCGGCTCGAGAATTACTGGATATCAACGATGCGAGGGAGCGTTTTGCCAGAGCAATCCGCATCTCCCTCGATGAACAGCGGATTGATGATCGCTTTTTCCCGCGTTTGTGCGAGATTTTGGAGCCCGCCCGTGCCGGAGTCTGTCCGGTTCAGGTAAACTATCGTCGCCCCGGCTCCCGGGTGCGATTGACGCTCGGTACCGAGTGGCGGGTGACGCCCACCGATCAACTGATAGATGACTTGCGAGTCCTGCTTGGACGAGAGCGGGTTGAATTGGTTTTTGATTAGAGGTTCTAAGGCCCTATGAGTCTTTTTCTGGATTTTGAACAGCCGATTGCCGAGTTGCAGGCGCAGATTGATGAACTCAAACATGTGAGTGAAGGCAATCACGCCGTGGATCTGAAAGACGAGATCCGCCGGCTGGAGAAGAAAAACGAAGAGCTGACCAAGAAGATCTTCGGTGATCTGGGTGCCTGGCAGGTATCCCAGATGGCGCGTCATCCCCAGCGCCCCTACACCTTTGACTATATCGAGCATATCTTCACCGATTTCGACGAGTTGGCTGGCGATCGCGCCTATGCCGATGACAAGGCTATCGTCGGCGGCATCGCCCGTCTCGACGGCGAGCCGGTGATGGTGATTGGTCACCAGAAGGGTCGCGAGACCAAAGAGAAGATCAAGCGCAACTTCGGCATGCCGCGTCCGGAAGGGTACCGCAAGGCCCTGCGTCTGATGGAGATGGCCGAGCGCTTCAAGATGCCGATCATCACCTTTATCGACACCCCGGGCGCTTACCCTGGCGTCGGTGCCGAAGAGCGTGGCCAGTCCGAAGCGATTGCCCGCAACCTGAAAGTGATGGCCGGTCTGACCGTGCCGGTGGTCTGCACCGTGATCGGTGAGGGTGGCTCCGGTGGTGCGCTGGCAATCGGCGTGGGTGACCGTGTCAACATGCTGCAGTACTCCACCTACTCCGTCATCTCGCCGGAAGGGTGTGCCTCCATCCTGTGGAAGAGTGCCGACAAGGCCTCCGTAGCTGCCGAAGCGATGGGTATCACTGCCCAGCGTCTGAAAGAGCTCAAGCTGATCGACCACGTGATCGACGAGCCCCTCGGCGGTGCCCACCGCGATGTGGAGAAGATGGCCAAAAACCTCAAGGCCCGCATCAAGCAGGATCTGGACGCACTGCGTCCGCTCGATACCGAGCAACTGCTGGAGCAGCGCTATCAGCGTCTGCTGGGCTACGGTTACTGCTAAGCGCAGCCGTCACCCCCGAGTATTCAGGCCCCCGTCATCGACGGGGGTTTTTTATTGCTGATGACTTGTCTTGCGGTGATTGCCCCAATGCGCCCTGAAACAGCGCAGGTCAGTATTCTAGGGTGAGGGGCAGGGTTGGTATGCCACGCTGTTGGTGATGACTGTCATTAGCCTGCAGCATCCTTTGGCATCGCTAGCGGTGGCATGACAAGCCGCTTGCTCATCCGATTGCGGCAAAAAAAAGCGCCCCGACTGTGCGGAGCGCTTTTACAGGTGTCTGGCGGTATTACAGTTCAATCTCGTCTGTAAGACCTTCATAGGCGATATCGATGGATTGCAGCTCCTTCTGCAGGCGATGTTTGTCTTTCAACGCCTCGATTTCACGCCATTTACGTTTTTTTCCCGTTGTCCCGCGGCTACGCGAACCGAGTTCAACCACCTCGTCATAATCGAAGTTGAACATTTCCATGGCTCCCTCCTTGGTTTTTATCGTTTTCACCACCCGTATAACATAACGAATCTGAAATTAAAACGTTTTCGTGACGACTCTATGACAGCGCTAAAAAAGCCCATGAAAAAAACCGGGCCCCTTGGTGGGGGCCCGGTTTTTATCAGAAAAAAGAACTGATTACAGGCGGCTTGCCAGCATGGTTTCCAGCTTGCCCTGGTCGATGGCGAACATGCGGATACCTTCGCCCAGCTTCTCGTGAGCCATGGCATCCTGGTTCAGTTCCCAGCGGAATTCGGCTTCGGTCATCGGAGTCGGTTTGGCCTTGCGCTCACCGGTGTAGTCCAGTTTGCGTACCACGGCGCCTTCGGTCTTGCTCAGCTCTTCCAGCAGGGCCGGGCCAATGGTCAGGCGGTCACAACCGGCCAGTTCCAGGATCTCGCCGGTGTTGCGGAAGCTGGCGCCCATCACGACGGTCGGGTAGTCGTGCTGCTTGTAGTAGTTGTAGATGGAGGTGACGGAGACCACGCCCGGATCTTCGCTGGCGGTGTAATCACGGCCATTTTTGGCCTTGTACCAGTCGAGGATACGACCCACGAATGGGGAGATCAGGAAGGCACCGGCTTCGGCACAGGCACGGGCCTGGGCGAAGGAGAACAGCAGGGTCAGGTTGCACTGGATACCCTCTTTCTCCAGTACCTCGGCGGCACGGATCCCTTCCCAGGTGGAGGCCAGCTTGATCAGAATGCGGTCGTTGCTGATACCCGCTTCGTTGTAGAGACGGATCAGCTTGCGGGCCTTGGCGATGCTGGCTTCGGTATCGAAGGAGAGACGGGCATCCACTTCGGTAGAGATACGGCCCGGAACGATCTTCAGCACTTCCAGACCGATGTTGACGGCCAGCTTGTCGCCCGCGTCGATGATTTGCTGTGCCTTGTCCTGGCTCTGGGCTTTGGCCCAGTTGATGGCGTCTTCGATCAGCGGAGCGTACTCGGGGATCTCGGAGGCCTTCAGAACCAGAGAGGGGTTAGTGGTGGCATCGATGGGCTGATAGCGTTTGATGGCTTCGATATCACCGGTGTCGGCAACAACAGTGGTCAGGGCTTTCAGCTGGGTTAATTTATCGGCCATAGCGAATATCATCTCTTAATGAGGGAGTAATCCCTGGGTTGCGGGCTTGAGACGGTGGTTCTGAAATAAAATTACAGGATCTTGGTGCCTCAGGCTCAGAAAAGCGCGATGGGGGCGGCCCATCGTCATTGCCTGCCTAATTAATACTGATGTGCTGCATCCTGCAATAGGGGCGCTTGGTTGTTAAACATTCAGGCTGTTGAGTTATCCCGTTTTATGGCTTGAAACTATATGATTAGTAAGGTTTTTTACATTTCCCTTCGACCTCGCTCCGGTTTGCTTTCAGCTGAACTTTTTTAGCCAATATCCATATTTGTGTCGTCGATCACATAAATTATCTCGCTACGTACTTGAAATTTAATTACAGCGAAAACGTTTGGCGAAATGTCGCCATTTGAAAGCCATTTCATGCAAGCGTTTGCGTTTTCGCATAGCTCATCAGGGATATATCAAAATGGTTCTCTTATGGGGCTTAATGGTGGCCTGTCTGATTGAATTATTGAGTTTGTTGAAAGTTTGCGATTTAAATGGAGCTTTATGGGCTTTTACCGTTCGTTTTTTGTGTCTCGCGTGACCGGGATCACTATTCCGGGCTCTCCCGCTGTGCTAGATTCCGCCCCTTTAGCGAAACGCTAATTAAACGACAGACAGAAAACGGTCAGCGCAGACTGGCCATGGATGTGAATAACAACGAGAGAATTATGGACACCTTGATTGCGATGCTAAATGACCTGATGTGGGGAGCCGTGCTCATCTACCTGCTCATCGGGGTCGGTATCTTTTTCACCTTCCGCCTGGGTTTTATCCAGATCCGTCACTTTGGCCACATGTTTTCCGTGCTGAAAAACAGCCGTAAATCGGACAATGCAGGCATCTCCTCCTTCCAGGCTCTTTGTACCAGCCTTGCCGCCCGTGTCGGCACCGGCAACCTGGCCGGTGTGGCTGTCGCCATCTATCTGGGCGGCCCCGGCGCCATCTTCTGGATGTGGCTGATTGCCTTTATCGGCATGGCGACCGCCTTCGTCGAAAGCACCCTGGCCCAGCTCTACAAGGTCAAGGATGAGGATGGCAACTACCGTGGTGGCCCGGCCTACTACATGGAGAAAGGCCTTGGCATGCGCTGGATGGGGGTGGTCTTCTCGCTCTGCCTGATCCTGGCATTTGGTCTGGTGTTCAACGCGGTGCAGGCCAACTCCATCAGTCTGGCGATGAAGGTGGCGTTTGGCATTCCTGACTGGGTCAGCGGTCTGGCGCTGGTGGCGCTCTCCGGCCTGATTATCTTCGGCGGCATTCGTGGCATTGCCCGTTTTGCCGAGCTGGTGGTGCCCTTTATGGCGCTGGCCTACATTCTGCTGGCGCTGGTCATTGTAGCGATGAACATCACCGAGTTGCCCCATGTCTTCATGCTGATCATCAAGTCCGCCTTCGGGATTGAGCAGGCAGGCTCGGGTGCGCTCGGTTATGCCATCTCCCAGGCGATGATCAACGGTATCAAGCGCGGTCTCTTCTCCAACGAAGCAGGGATGGGCTCTGCGCCCAACGCCGCGGCGACTGCCACTCCCTATCCGCCGCACCCGGCCTCCCAGGGTTATGTGCAGATGCTGGGGGTCTTTATGGACACCATCGTCATCTGCAGCTGTACCGCCGCCATCATCCTGATGTCCGGTCAGTTTGAGCCGGGCTCCGGCGTGACCGGTGTCGAGCTGACCCAGCGGGCGCTCTCCTCCCAGATTGGCAGCGGTGGCAACATCTTTATCGCGGCAGCCATCTTCTTCTTCGCCTTCACCTCTATCGTGGCGAACTACTCCTATGCCGAGACCAATCTGGTGTTCCTCGAGCACAACCACAAGGGCGGCCTGATGCTGTTCCGGGTGTTCGTGCTGGGGATGGTGATGTTCGGCGCCGTGGGTGAGTTGCCGATTGTGTGGGCGATGGCGGATGTTTCCATGGGGCTGATGGCCATCGTCAACCTGGTGGCGATCCTGCTGCTCTCCAGCGTCGCCATCAAGCTGGCCAAGGATTACAACGACCAGCTCCGGCTGGGCAAGGTGCCCACCTTTGATGCCAACAAATACCCCGAGATCCGCTCCCAGCTGGAAGAGGGGATCTGGGACAATCCGACCAAAAAATAACAAGCGGTGAGTCAAACCTCTTGATTAAAACCTGAAGGGGGAGCCGGTGGCTCCCCCTTCTTTTATGAGCCGCTCTTCTGCGGCTGATCCCAGCGCTGGGCGAGCTGTCTGACACGCCGTTGCAACTGGCGCCAGCACCGCCCTTGTTGCCGGTCGTTGAGGGAGGCATAACGCCAGCGGCGATAGAGCCACGCACTCTTTAGCAGGGGATGGGCAAGGTCGGGACGCAGCCGCGCGAGCCGCTCGCACCATGCTCCCATGCTCTCGGCAGGCTCTGGGGAATAGCCGCTGCGTTTGCCCCGTTTGAGCAGGGGCTGCCAGATACGCCGCTCTGGCGGCAGGCGGGCGGGCAACAGCAGGGGCAGGCTCACCAGCAGGGCGACCAGCATCAGGCTGACGAGGATCAACCAGGGTGTGTGTCCCGCCAGTGCAGGCCAGCGCAGGCCAATTTGTTGCCAGAGCTGGCCCGCATCGTAACCAATCACCCAGCGACTCCACTGGTAGTCGATATTGTTGCCCCACCAGCGCAGTTGATTGAGCAGGGCCCAGTTGCGATAACGCTGCAAAGCGAGCGGGTCGGCGGCGGTAAACTCGTCGCTCAGCGCCTCCCTCACGCCATCTTCAATGCGCTCCGGTGCCACTGCCGCAGTGGGGTCGATTCGCCGCCATGATCCACCTTCATCGAGATACTCCACCCAGGCATGGGCATCGAACTGGTGTACCGCCAGATAGTTGCCGGTGGGATTCCATTCGCCGCCGAGATAACCGGTGACCAGCCGTGCCGGAATACCGGCAGCGCGCAGCACGAAGGCAGTCGCCATGGCGTAGTGGCCGCAAAAGCCGCGCCGAGTATCGAACAGGAACTCATCCACCCCGTCACTGCCAAGCCGTGGCGGGGTCAGAGTGTAGTAATAGGATTGGCTGCGAAACTGCGCGAGCAGGGCGGCGACCAGCTTTGCGCGATCCGGATGGCGTGCGGCCAGCCCTTGGCCATGGGCGCGCGCTCTCGGGTTGCCTCCGGCTGGCAGTTGCAGGTTGCGCTGGGCGGCTTGGTGGTCATCCTCGGGCAGCGCTTCGCCACTGCCAATGCGATAGCGGATCGCCACCTCGCCGCTCCCCTGCCGATAGAGGGTGTCGAGAGGGGTAAGCAGCACCGGACCCGCCAGCAGGCGGGGGGCACTCAGGGCAAAGGCCCAGCGGTGGCGCTGAGGCTCGGCGCTCACCTCGTAGCTCCCGGCGGGTAACGGGTTATCTGCCAGTTGAGTGTTGGCCTGTGAAGAGGATGCCAGAAGGGTCAGCCCGGTCTGCACCGGCACCGTCTGCTGCCATGCTTTGACCTCGGGGCTCAGCAACCAGCGCTGGCCATCGAAAACTTCTTGGCGCATCACCGGAAAGTAGCGCTCGCGGACAGGGGGCGGGCCATCGGCAAAGGTGACCCGAAACGCCAGCTCCGATGAGTTGACCAGTTCGCTGATATCGCCGGGGGCCAGCTCTTCCGAGAGCCCCGACAGGGCGCGGCTGGTGGTGGGCATCTGCCAGAGGGGCGGCAGCCTTGGCAGCAGCAGAAACAGAGTGATGAGCAGGGGAAGCGCCAGCAGCAGGGCGCCGCCCGCGCTGCGCCAAGGCCGTTTCTGCTCGGGAGCGATGGCGGCCACCAGCGTGGTTACGGCCAGCCAGAGCGCCACTGTCATTCCGACCGTCCAGCCGATGCTCTGTCGCTGCACCAGCGCCAGCGCGATCAGAAAGAAGGCGAGCAGAAGCACCAGCTCGATATCCCGCTCGCGCCGTACCTCGATCATCTTGAGGCTATAGCCGAGCCAGAGCAGATTGATCAGGGCGGGCAGGGTGCCCAATGTGCGCCACTGCAGCCCCAGCAACAGCACAGTGGTGATGGCCAGCAGCGCCAACCCGCGGGTAGGCAGGGGCGGCCAGCCGCGCCACAGCATCATGGCCCGGACGCCGAGGGTGATGGCGCCCACTGCCACTACCCAGAGTTGCAACTGGGGCCAGAGCGCCGTGACCAGCAGCAGCTGTTGCAGGGCGATGAGTGGCAGCAGGCGGCGGTTATCGAGCAGCATCTGACCTGCTCTTCGGTGGTGTGGCATCGAACTGAGCCAGTGCCAGCAGGCTGCGCTGCACAAAGGCGGCACCACTATCGGGCCCCAGTGTCTGGTTTGCCAGCGTCAGGGTAAAGGGGATGCCCCGCTTGCCGTAATCGGCGCACCACCAGGCCAGCACCGCCAGCCGCTGCTCCAGATCCCCGCCTGCGACCCGCTGCAAGGTGAGGTGAGTGTCATCCTGCTGCGGTTCATGGAACTGTTTGGTCAGCAGGCCGCGCCCTTGGGCAAGTTGCTTCCAGGCGACTCGGCTCAGTGGCTCACCGGCCTGATGTGTCCGCAGGGTATCAAAGTCACCGAGGGGAGCTGGCGCGGGCTGGCCCTGATGCCCTTCGCTTTGGGTCGCATGTTCCCCTCTTAGTGCCCCGAACGCGGGTTTGGGGGAAAGCCAGCCCTCCAGCTGCAAGTCCAGCAGGGACCAGCAGCGAAACAGACCGAGGGGGTAGCGGCTCTCGACCCGCAATCGACCAAGGGGCACTGGCCCACGGCGAGAGCCCGATACTGGCAGGATAACTGAGCTGGCCACAGCGTCGGCCTGTGCCAGCCAGAGGGTGCCTTCGTTGAGGCTAAAGTGAAGTGCCTGTACCGGGCGCGGGCTCTGCACCAAGATACGGATAGGCAGCTGGCTACCCGCTTCCCCCAGCACCAGCGGGCCACCCAGCAGCTCCAGCCCCAGCAGGTTGCGGTGGGTGAGCCACATGGCTGCCATAAACAGGCTGCCGAGGCAGTAGGCCAGCAGCAGTACCAGATTGTTCTGGTAGTTGGTGCCTAGCAGATAGATGGCGAGCAGCACCAGCAGATAGAGCAGCCCCATGCGGGTGGGGAGGATAAAGAGGCTGCGGGTACCCAACGTGATCTGGCGGGCCGGGGGAATGCGGCGGTCGAGCCAGCGTCGCTGCCAGCGGGCTCGCCACTGCTGCCAACGGTTTAGCAATTTGCTCATCAGGGATTGTCCGGATCGACCTTGGCCAGCAATCGCTGGCTCAGGGGACAGGCTTCGCCGTGTTGCACGCCAAAGCTGCCCCGCAGCCGATGCTCGGCCACATAGGGGAAGACTGCCTGCACATCCTCCACCGTGACAAAGCGCCGCCCCGCCACCAGCGCCCAGGCCCGGCTCACCGCCAGTAAGGTCTGGGCTGCCCGGGGGGAGAGGGGCTGTGGCAGATCCCCATCAAAGCGGCTCTGGTGCACAAGCGCCAGCAGGTAGTCGAGGGTGGCATCGGAAACATGGATGGCATCCCCTTCGCTTTGCAAGGTGGCGAGTCCGGCAGCATCCAGCATGGCGGGTAATGGGCCGCTCGGCTGTTGGCCGCGCAGCAACTGGCGCTCCGCTTCTCGCGGTGGAAAACCCAGCGAGAGTCGCACGGCGAATCGGTCGAGTTGGGACTCCGGCAGTGGATAGGTGCCCGCCTGATCCGCCGGATTCTGGGTGGCGATGACGAAAAACGGATCGGGGAGGGGATGCGTATTCCCCTCAATGCTCACCTTGCCCTCTGCCATCGCCTCCAGCAGGGCGCTTTGTACTTTGGGGCTGGCACGGTTGATCTCGTCCGCCAGCAGTACCTGGGTGAAGATGGGGCCGGGGTGAAAGCGAAATGTTTGCTGCTGGGGGTCGAAGATCTGCAGCCCCAGCAGGTCGGCGGGGAGCAGATCGGCGGTGAACTGCATCCGCCTGCATGCCAGCCCCAGTACCTGTGCCAGCGCGTGGGCCAGGGTGGTTTTGCCCATACCGGGCAGATCCTCGATCAGCAGATGACCGCGCGCCAGCAGGGTCACCAGCGCGATTTTCAGTTGCAGCGGCTTGCCCAGAATGACTTGCTCCAGTGCCGCCAGCAGCCCGGCAATCTGCTCTTCTCTTTTCATTCCCTTCATACACATTCCCTGTATTGCGTCGCACCTACAGCTTATACGCCCGCAAGGGCCAAGGCGGATAACAGACGGGCGGTAAAGTGCAGCGCAGGGATGGCTATGAGCGGGAGGTGACCCGGTTTATTACGGCCTCTGGTCGATTAAATATGGCCGCCCAGGCACGTAGCTCAATACAATATTTCCTGATTGGAATGTACCGAACGCCATCTCTTCACTAGGTGAGAGCGGTGGGCGCCCATATAGTTGCCCCATTGCGACGCGCTGCGTTGCTGCCTTTGTGGCCATCTTGGCCCCGCCACTGTTCGCCTGTCGCTGTGATTTGGCAGGCATCGGCACGCCAATCTGTTATGGAGCGTTCATGCCTGTATTCCTGTTGTACACTTTTCTGATGATCATCCTCTATCCGGTCGGGATCGATCTCTATCTGGTCGCCGTGCCCCAGATTGCCGATACCCTGCAGGCGAGCGAGGCGCAGATCCATACCGCCTTCTCCATCTATCTGTTTGGCATGGCGGCGACCGTGCTGCTGGGCGGAATGATTGCCGATCGCTACGGGCGGCGCTGGGTGGTGCTCGGGGGCGCCCTGATTTTTGTCCTCGCCTCGCTGGTGGCAGGCAGTGTAGAGGGGATAAGTCAGTTCTATTTCGGCCGTTTCTGGCAGGGAGTCGGGGCGGGGGCGCTCTATATCATGACCTTTACCGTGCTGCGGGATGTGCTGAGTGAGGAGCGGTTGGCGATGGCGCTCTCGATGATCAACGGGGTGATCTGCGTGATCCCTGTGCTGGCGCCGGTGCTCGGTTACCTCATCCTGTCCCATTTTGACTGGCGCGGGATCTTCGTGGCGATGGCGCTGGTGGCTGCCGTCAGCGGTCTGGTGAATTTGTTGCTGCTCAAGGAGACCCGGCCGACAAACAGGCAGGAGAGTGCCAGCGGTTTGCCTTTTGCCTTGTTGCGCTCCCCGCGCTTTATGCTGATTTCGCTGCTGACCAGCACCAGCGTGACCGCCATTCTGGTCTACGTCAGTGTCTCTCCCCTGATCCTGATGCAGGAGTATGGGTTTTCCCCCGAGCAGTACTCCGTCGTCATGATGGTGATGGCAGGAGTGAGCATGTCGACCTCCTTCCTGACGCCACTGCTGTTGCGCTGGTTGGGCAAGCAGCGAGTGCTGGCACTCTCCCACCTTGCCTACCTGCTGGCGGCATGCCTGCTGCTGGGCAGCTGGTTGCGGGGCAATGATGTCGCACTGCTGCTGGCCGGCTTTGGACTGGTCTGTGTCGGGTTCTCCTGTGGCTTCGGGGTGGCGATGGGGGAGGCGCTCGATGGTTGTCAGCATAACGTGGCCTTTGCCAGCGCGGTGCTCTGCATCATGCAGATCAGCCTCTCCGGCCTCTATATCTGGCTGCTGGGCCAACTTGGCTTTGCCCCGACCGAGATGTTGATCTGCGCTCTGCTGCTGGCACTGCTCAGTTACCTGGCTGTCAAAGGGCTGTTACCATGGCTCGCGCTTCGTGAAGCGCGGTCGCAGGGCTGATGGAAGATGAGAGGGGATATGCGCAATCTGGGTGAACTCGATTTGAACCTGCTGGTGGTGTTCAAGTACCTGATGCAGGAGCGCAGTGTGGCAGGGGCAGCGAAAAAGCTCTGTGTCACTCCGTCGGCGGTGAGCAAGTCTCTGGCCAAATTGCGGGAGTGGTTTGACGATCCTCTGTTTGTGCGGGTGCGGCAGGGGTTGCAGCCCACCAACCTCTCCCTGACTCTGGAGGAGGAGCTGAAGGTCTGGTTCCAGCTCACCGACAGCATCACCTCGCTCAATAGCGAGGCGATCCCCGACGGTGCCCGCTTCACGCTGGTGATGGAGTCCCCCTTCTACATCAGCTTCCTGAGCGATCTGCCCATGACCATCTACCAGAAGTACCCCAACTCGGTAGTCAGGATGCTGGGGTGGGATCACCACTCCCTCAACGACATCGTCAATGGCGATGCGGATCTCGGCTTCTGCGCCCGCGAGACCCATGGCCGCTCCCTGGCCAAGGTCAACCGCTTGCCTTATTACATCGATCACGAGGTGCTGTTCACCGATCGCCCGGTGGTGTTCCTGCGCAAGGATCACCCCTTGCTCCAGCAGAAGTGGTCGCTGGAGAATTTTTTGGCCTGCCCCCAGATCAGCATGGTGTGGGAAGCGAACGATTGCGGTGGCGCCCTCTTACTGTGGTGGTTATGCCAGTCGGCATCACGACAATCTGATCGCCATGCCGCTGCCGCTCCCTGAGAAGCTCTACGCCCAGCTGGAGATCGCCTTCATCCTGCTGTGGCACAAACGGCACAATCAGGATGCCAAGGTGATGTGGCTGCGCAACGAGATCCGGCGGCTCTACAACGACGAATCGCCACGCTAATGTGGCCGTGACGGTGCCCATCGAGCAGCCGGAGCCATCTGCTCCGGCTTTTTGTTGTCGTATCGCCCGGATGAGTGGGCTTTTGCACGACTTAAGTGCCGAGTTCGGGTTTAACTGTGTGCCATTCAACTCTCTTTATGCACAGATTGGCCTTGGTTGCACGTCTCGAGTGAAGCTCTTTTCACGAAAAAAATTCATGTGGTTTCATTGGAAAACTTCACTGATGGTCACTTTTAAAGTGTGATCGACCATTAAGTTCCTGTATTTCCAGTGATATAGCATGACACCCCTTGGAATGGCGGGGTTAGATAGCGCCTGCGTAGGTGACTGCCATTAGAGCGCGGCGTGAGCCAGCCCCACAGGTTGTCTGTGGCCGTACCATGCCCCGGCTATCTGGCCACCAGCCATGAGTGACGGAGCAGAGGGGAATAAGCATCAAGGTTGATAAACCGGCTTGAGTAAAGGGATGCAGCAAAGGTAGAACCCGGAGCCGGCAACTGTACTGGGAGACGCCACTCACCATCCCCCGATAACCCGTAATTGAAACCGGCTAGATGAAAGACACCTTTCATCGAACGGGGCCCGTGCACCCGAAAATAGCCAGATTGGCAGGCTGACTGCGCTCCCCGTTATGGCAATGGCGGGCAAAAAATAGTGCGGCAGCCACCACCAGATTAATAAAAATAAATCTCAGCAAAGGCAGGTTGATATGCGTCCAGCAACAGCATCCACAGGGTTGTTACAACAGCCCAAACCCTTCTTTATGATATTTTTCGTCGAACTCTGGGAGCGCTTTGGTTATTACGGCGTGCAGGGAATCCTGGCGGTTTTCTTTGTGCAGCAACTGGGATTTTCCCAAGAGCAATCCTTTATTACTTTCGGTGCCTTCTCTGCGTTGGTATATGGCCTGATCTCGGTCGGCGGCTATGTCGGCGACCATGTACTCGGCACCAAGCGCACCATGGTGCTCGGGGCCGTGGTGCTGGTGATAGGCTACTTTATGACCGGCCTCTCTATCTACAATCCCGACCTGATTTTCTATGCGCTGGGCACCATTGCAGTTGGTAACTGCCTGTTCAAGGCCAATCCGGCCAGCCTGCTGTCAAAATGCTACCAGCCAAAAGATCCGCGGCTGGACGGGGCTTTTACCCTGTTTTATATGTCGATCAATATCGGCTCGCTCATCTCCCTGTCGCTGGCTCCGGTCATCGCCGATCACTACGGCTATACCGTCACCTACAACCTCTGCGGGGTGGGGCTGATTATTGCGCTGCTCACCTTCTTTGCCTGCCGCAATATGGTGAAAGATATCGGCTCCGAGCCGGATCATCTGCCCCTCAACTACGGCAAGTTGCTGATGGTATTGGCTGGCTCGGTGGTCATGGTCTTCTTCTGTGCCTGGTTAATGCACCACGTGGTGATCGCCAACATGGTGCTGATGACGGTGACTATCGCCGTGGTAATTGTCTTTTTCCGCGAGGCGTTCAAGCTCGACACCGTGGGTCGCAACAAGATGTATGTGGCCTTCGTGCTGATGCTGGAGGCGGTGCTCTTTTATGTGCTGTACGCCCAGATGCCGACTTCACTGAACTTCTTTGCCATCAACAACATGCATCATGAGATGCTGGGCATGAGCGTCAACCCGGTCAGCTTCCAGGCGCTCAACCCCTTCTGGGTGGTAGTGGGTAGCCCGGTGCTGGCGGTGATCTATACCCGGATGGGCAGCAAGGGGCGTGATCTCACCATGCCGCTCAAGTTCACCCTCGGGATGTTCTTCTGCTCGCTGGGCTTTCTGACGGCGGCAGCATCCGGCTGGTGGTTTGCCGATGAGCAGGGGCTGACCTCCCCCTGGTTTATGGTGCTTATCTACCTGTTCCAGAGTCTGGGCGAGCTGATGATCAGTGCCCTGGGACTGGCGATGGTCGCCGCGCTGGTGCCGCAACGCCTGATGGGCTTCATTCTTGGAATGTGGTTCCTGACTCAAGCGATGGCGTCCCTGCTGGGTGGCTATGTGGCGACCTTTACCGCCGTGCCGCAAGGGATGACGGATCCGCTGCAAACTTTGCCCATTTACACCGGCGTATTTGGCAAGATCGGGATGGCGACCCTGCTGATTGCGGTAGTGATGGGGCTGATGGTGCCCTGGCTCAACCGGATGATGAATGCGAACCCGACAGAGGCCGAAGGGCTGGTCGCGGGACAATCACAGGCGTAATGAGGGGATTGTGCGAGACAAGGCAAGGGCTGCGACCCTTGCCTTGCTGTTGATGGCTTAGTTGTACTGCTCTTCCATCCAGGCTTCGACGATCAGCTGCGCCGATACCCCGTCCACACTGCCTTTCTCCAGCGCGCGATAGCCGCCTCGCTCAAACAGCCGGGCGCGGGCATCTGTGGTGGTGAGTCGCTCATCCTTGAACTCCACCGGCTTGCCGAAACGGCCATGCAGCCGGTTGCCGAATTTGCGGGCCCGTACCGTGATCTCCTGATCGGTGCCATCCATGTTCAGCGGCAGACCGACCACCAGCAGATCCGGTTGCCACTCCTTGAGCAGCTTCTCAATCTCGTCCCAGTTGGGGATGCCGTCGTTGGCCTTGAGGGCGCGCAGAGGCTGGGCTGTGCCAGTCAGCTCCTGACCGATGGCGACGCCAATGCTCTTGGTGCCATAGTCAAAGCCCATGATGCTGCGTGATGACATAACTGATAAATCCTCGAAATAGAGAGCGGAGCGGGCCAGCCGATCAGCTGTGGCCGATATCGCTGGAGAGGTGAACCGGGTTCACCCCTATGCTGGCGGCAGCTTGCTGCCAACGTTTGTGAATGGGGGTCTTGAACACCAGAGCCGGATTGGGAGGGATCACCAGCCAGGCGCCGTCCACCAGCTCCTGCTCCAGCTGCCCGGCGCTCCAGCCGGCATAGCCAAGGGCCACCAGCCAATGGGCAGGGGCTTCGCTCGTACCCAGGGTTTCCAGAATATCCTTGGAGGTGGTTACCATCATCTCATCCCCCACCTGCAGGGTGGAGTTGAAACCGGGGCGGAAGCTGTGCAGCACGAAGCCGCGATCGGCGTGAACCGGCCCCCCTTGCAGCACCGGCTGCTTGAGCTCCGGGTTGTTGGGCGGGTTGAGCTGGAGCTGGGTCAGCATGGTTTCCAGCGACATCTCGACCGGAATGTTGACGACCAAGCCCATGGCGCCCTCTTCGTTGTGCTCGCACAGATAGACCAGCGAGCGCTCGAAGTAAGGATCCGTCAGGCTTGGCATGGCAAGCAGGAAGTGATTTTGCAGTGTTTGCATAGAGGCCAAATAGTGCAAAGGTATTTGAGGTCAATTATGGCAGTTGATCCCCATGGGAAAAACCGCTTTTTGGGCTGGGCGAGATCCCGCCCTTTTCCGGATTGTCTTGAAACAGAGAGGGTGGCGCCGGGCCACCCTCTCTGTTTTCGGGCTTGTCGGGGGCGGGTTACCCCTGAACAGGCTGGTTAGCCCGACTGGCGATCACTGAGCCAGCCGACGCTCGATGGCATCCATCAGCATACCGGTGATATGCACATCGAAGGCGGCTTCAATCTCGCGAATGCAGGTCGGGCTGGTGACGTTAATCTCGGTCAGCCGATCGCCGATGATGTCGAGGCCGACGAAGATAAGGCCTTTCTCTTTCAACGTCGGGCCCACTGCACGGGCGATGGCCCAGTCCGCTTCGCTCAGGGGACGCGCTTCACCACGGCCACCGGCCGCCAGATTGCCACGGGTCTCACCCTGCGCCGGAATGCGGGCCAGACAGTAGGGAACCGGTTCACCGTCCACCACCAGTACCCGCTTGTCGCCATCCTTGATGGCGGGCAGATAGGTCTGCGCCATGCAATACTGGCTGCCGTGGGCGGTCAGGGTCTCGATAATCACGCCGACGTTGGCGTCATCTTCCTTCATGCGGAAGATGGAGGCGCCGCCCATGCCGTCCAAGGGCTTTAAGATCACGTCTTTGTGCTTCGCGTGGAAGGCGCGCAGCTTGTCGGCGCGGCGGGTCACCAGCGTGGTCGGGGTGTGCTCGGCAAACCAGGCGGTGTAGAGCTTCTCGTTGGCGTCGCGCAGGCTCTGCGGCTTGTTGACGATAAGGCAACCCTCATCCTCGGCACGCTCCAGCATGTAGGTGGCGTAGATAAATTCGGTGTCGAACGGCGGATCCTTGCGCATCAGGATCACATCGAGGTTGGAGAGGGGCTGATCCACCACCTCGCCCAGGGTGTACCAGTCGGCATAGTCATATTTGACGGTTAGCGGGCGCATGGTGCCAAAGGCGCGACCGGCTTCCATGTAGAGATCCTTCATCTCCAGATAGAAGAGCTCATAGCCGCGCTTTTGCGCCTCTTCGAGCATGGCAAAGCTGGAATCTTTCTTGATGTTGATGGCCGAGATGGGGTCCATCACGATGCCGAGTTTAATGGTCATCCGCTGTTCCTTTTTAATGGCTCGATAGGGTTATAGGGTCGATTAGCGCAGCGTAATCGGCCGCTTGCGGCTGCGTCGATGCAGCCATGAGGCTGATTGATGCGGCCGATAGTATCAAGCGAGATCGCCAAAGCGGCATTGCAGCGCAGTAATCGCGGTCAGGGCGGCAGTTTCGGTGCGCAGCACCCGCGGCCCCAGCAGCATCTCTTTGAAATCTTCCTGCACGGTACGGGCGATCTCGTCGCTCGACAAGCCCCCTTCCGGGCCAATCAGCAGGCGCACGCCGTGCTCGGGAACGGGTAGGGTGTTGATGCTGTACTCGGCCCGCGGATGCAGGTTGAGCTTGAGCTCTTTGGTCTCTTCCGCCAGCCAGGCGTCGAGCTCCATCGGCATGCGCACCTCTGGCACCACGTTGCGGCCGCACTGTTCGCAGGCGCTGATCACCACCTTCTGCCACTGCTCGCGCTTCTTCTCCAGTCGATCGGCCGGCAGCTTGACGCCGCAGCGCTCGGAGAAGAGCGGGGTGATGCAGGTGACGCCCAGCTCAACCGATTTCTGGATGGTGAAGTCCATCTTGTCGCCACGGCTGATCACCTGACCGAGGTGGATGGCCAGCGGTGACTCCACTGATTGGACGTCGCAGCTGTCGATGGTCACTTCCACCGACTTTTTGCCGACGTTGGCGATGGTGGCGGGGTATTGATTGCCATCGCCATTGAACAGCTCGAGCTGCTGGCCCGGCTGCATGCGCAGTACCCGGCCGATATGGTTGGCGCCGTCTTCCGACAGGGCGATGGTCTGGCCAACTTGCAGGGTGGCCGGTTCATAGATACGTGGAATGCGCATGGCTGCTTGTCAGTCTCTTGCTTGGAAACCCTCCATATCCTGCGCCGAGCAAGGCTCACGCGGCAGTGGGGAAGGGCTTCATGATAGGAGGGGCGATCCCCCTCCCTGGTCAAATGGGGTTATTGGCACTGCTTTTCAATAAAGGGATTGGTATTGCCCTGCAGCTTGCCGATGCGGCGGTTGCGCTCGCACTCCCAGCCCTCTGCCGGGTACTGGCGATCCCAGGCTTCAAACAGTTTACGCTGTTGCGCTGCCAGACGCAGCCCATACTGTTGGCTCATGTAGAGGTAGGCGCGGGCGATCTGGCCCCGTACCGGCCCCTTGGGCGGCTGCACCCGACGATCCTTGAAATCCACCAGCATCTGGCACTGGCCGTACTGATCCGGCTTGCCGTTCCAGTCGGAGAAGCGGTAGTTGGCCCGATCGCCGTTCACCTCGCCAATGGCGGGGAAGAGGTTGTGCATGTCCCCCTCCATCTTGTTGAACTCCGGGCTCGCTTTTTCGCAGTTCTTGCGACCGCCATCCTGCCAGCACTGCAACTGGTGGCCGAACTCCCAGGCCGGTACCACGTGTTCCCACTCGATGCGGGCGGCGCGCTTGGCCTGCTTGCGCGGCTCATAGCCGCAGCTGGCGAGATCCGGGCTCATTTTCTTGCCCTGATAATTGATGTCACAGCCGCAGTAGAAGGTGGTGACCGCAGGCTGGCTGCGGTAGAGCTTCACCAGATCTTGCTTGGCTTCGCGAAAGGTCTGGGCGTGCAGGGGGGCGCTGAGCAGCGGCAAACCGGCCAGCAGGGTCAGGGCGATGGAGGAGATGAAACGCATGAGATTCCTTGCAAACGGGGTGATTGACGAACGATGGCGGGCACCCTACCACAGGGGCGCGACACAAGTTGGCTTACTGCTCTGGCTCCGGCCGTTCCCGCTCCAGCGGCTGTTTGCAGCGACGACAGTGATAGCGGGCCTCGCCACGCACCACCTTGTTGTGGCGGCGAATAGAGAGCTGATGCTGCTGGCAGTGACAGCGATAGGGCACGGTGCGCTGGGCCAGTACCGCCAGATCGAAGCTGTGGGTAGTTCTGGGCTCAAGGCCGAACACCTCCCGCATCACCGACTGCCACTGGCGGCCGTGGGGCAAGACCCGGCTTTTGCCGCGACCTTCACCCCACAGGGCGTGTACCAGCAGATGGGCCACCTCGTGGGGCACCACCTCATCCAGAAACGCCTGCTGGTTGGCCTGATAGAGGGCGGGATTGAAGCGCAGCTCCCAGGTTTGCAGCCGCGCCGATCCCGCCGCCCGGCCCCGCATATTGCAGTAGATCCGCGGGCGGGGGAAGGTGCGGCCAAGGCGCGCCTCGGCCTGCACAAAGCAGGCTTCTACGCGTTGTTGCAGCAGGGCGACAAGCTGGGCAGGAGTGGCAGACATCAACATCTCGTCAAATGGCGGATAAGCAAAAGGGGAGCCAGGCTCCCCTTTTATCACAACAGCGAGCCTTACAGGCCAGCGGCGGAACGCAGCAGTTCGGCCTTGTCGGTCTGCTCCCACGGGAACTCGTCGCGACCGAAGTGACCGTAGGCAGCGGTAGCCTGGTAGATCGGGCGCTTCAGATCCAGCATTTCGATCAGGCCATACGGACGCAGTTCGAAGTGCTCGCGCACCAGCTTGACCAGCAGCTCTTCGGCGACCTTGGCAGTACCGAAGGTCTCGACGCTGATGGAGGTCGGCTCGGCCACGCCAATGGCGTAGGAGATCTGGATTTCACAGCGATCGGCCAGACCGGCGGCAACGATGTTTTTGGCAACGTAACGGGCGGCGTAAGCAGCGGAGCGGTCAACCTTGGACGGATCCTTACCGGAGAAGGCGCCACCACCGTGACGGGCCATGCCGCCGTAGGTGTCGACGATGATCTTGCGACCGGTCAGACCGCAGTCACCCATCGGGCCGCCGATAACGAAACGGCCGGTCGGGTTGATGAAGTATTTGGTGTCCTTGTTGACCCACTCGGCCGGCAGCACCGGCTTGATGATCTCTTCGCGTACCGCTTCAACCAGATCTTTGTGGCTGATGGATTCGGCGTGCTGGGTAGACAGCACCACGGCATCGACACCGATGATCTTGCCTGCGTCGTCGTAGGCGAAGGTCAGCTGGCTCTTGGCATCCGGACGCAGCCACGGCAGGGTGCCGTTCTTGCGCACTTCAGCCTGACGCTTCACCAGCAGGTGAGAGTAGGTGATGGGGGCTGGCATCAGCACGTCGGTTTCGTTGGTGGCGTAGCCGAACATCAGGCCCTGGTCGCCAGCGCCCTGCTCCAGCGGATCGCTGCGGTCAACGCCCTGGTTGATGTCCGGGGACTGCTTGCCGATGGCGTTCAGCACGGCGCAGGAGTCGGCATCGAAGCCCATGTCGGAGTGGGTGTAGCCGATTTCACGCACGGTATCGCGCACGATCTGCTCGATGTCTACCCAGGCAGAGGTGGTTACTTCACCGGCCACCATGACCATACCGGTCTTGACCAGGGTCTCGCAGGCAACGCGTGCCTTGGTATCTTGCTTGAGGATGGCGTCCAGTACCGCATCGGAGATCTGGTCCGCAATCTTGTCGGGATGGCCTTCGGAGACCGACTCGGAAGTAAACAGCTTTGCCATGATAAGAGTCTCAGCTTGTCTGGGTTATCGCCACGGCAATAACCGGATGAATGGGATGGTGTAGAGGTATCTACATCTGGACGTCTATTTTAATTAGCGCCCCCCCCGATTGCCAGCACTATTTTGTCGCGCAGTGTCCAATGGGTCACAAGCGGTGCTCTCCTATCCCGAAAGGGATGGAAATTAAACGTTTTTCTCTGGTTGCTTTGGTCAATAGAGGGCAAGAAAAGCGATTGTCCTCCCAAAGCCACTTTATTCATCCAGATAATATTTGCACGCCGCGCGCCCTGCTGGGACAATAACGCGCCTTAATCTTGGCCATCAAATGAAGCAATCGCAGGAGATTCAGATGCCTTCTCGTAAAGAGCTTGCCAATGCCATTCGTGCATTGAGTATGGATGCCGTTCAAAAAGCCAACTCCGGTCACCCGGGCGCCCCCATGGGAATGGCGGATATCGCCGAAGTGCTGTGGCGTAGCCACCTCAGACATAACCCGAACAACCCCAAGTGGGCCGACCGCGACCGTTTCATTCTCTCCAACGGCCACGGCTCCATGCTGCTGTACTCCCTGCTGCACCTCTCCGGTTATGACCTCTCCATCGACGATCTGAAAAACTTCCGCCAACTGCACTCTCGCACCCCGGGTCACCCGGAGTACGGCTATGCACCGGGCGTTGAAACCACCACTGGCCCGCTGGGTCAGGGCATCACCAACGCCGTTGGTATGGCGATCGCCGAAAAAGCCATGGCTGAGCAGTTCAACCAGCCGGGCCACGACATCGTTGACCACTACACCTACGCCTTTATGGGCGACGGCTGCCTGATGGAAGGTATCTCCCACGAAGCGTGCTCCCTGGCAGGTACCCTGCAACTGGGCAAACTGATCGCGTTCTGGGATGACAACGGTATCTCCATCGACGGTCACGTAGAAGGCTGGTTCACCGACGACACTGTCAAGCGTTTCGAAGCTTACGGCTGGCACGTAATTCCGGCTGTTGACGGTCACAGCCCGGAAGCCATCAATGCCGCCATCGAAGCCGCCAAGGCCGAGACCGGCAAACCGACCCTGATCTGCTGCCGCACCATCATCGGTTACGGCTCCCCGAACAAATCCGGTTCTCACGACTGCCACGGCTCACCGCTGGGCAACGACGAGATCGCCGCTGCTCGTGCCTTCCTGAAGTGGGACCACGCTCCGTTCGTTATCCCGGCTGACATCGCTGCCGAGTGGAACGCTCAGGAGAAGGGCGCTGCACTGGAAGCTGACTGGGCTGCCAAGTTCGCCGCCTATGAAGCTGCTCACCCGACTCTGGCTGCCGAATTCAAGCGTCGTACCGCTGGCGAACTGCCGGCCAACTGGGCTGCTGAATCCGCCAAGATCATCGAAACCCTGCAAGCCAACCCGGCCAAGATTGCGACCCGTAAAGCGTCCCAGAACTCTCTGGAAGCGTTCGGCAAGCTGCTGCCGGAATTCATGGGTGGCTCTGCTGACCTGGCTCCGTCCAACCTGACCATGTGGTCCGGCTCCAAGTCCCTGACCAACGACGATGCCTCCGGCAACTACATCCACTACGGTGTACGCGAGTTCGGCATGTCCGCCATCATGAACGGTATCGCCCTGCACGGTGGTTTCATCCCCTACGGCGCTACCTTCCTGATGTTTATGGAGTACGCTCGCAACGCCCTGCGCATGGCCGCCCTGATGAAGCAGCGCGCCATCTTCGTTTACACCCACGACTCCATCGGTCTGGGTGAAGATGGCCCGACTCACCAGCCGGTTGAGCAGATCGCCTCCCTGCGTCTGACTCCGAACATGAGCACCTGGCGTCCGTGTGACCAGGTTGAATCCGCCATCGCCTGGAAACACGCCATCGAGCGTACCGACGGCCCGACCTCTCTGATCTTCTCTCGTCAGAACCTGGCCCAGATGGACCGTACTGCCCAGCAGCTGGCCGACACCGCCAAGGGTGGCTACGTGCTGAAGGATTGCGCCGGTACTCCGGAGCTGATCCTGATCGCCACCGGTTCCGAAGTGGAACTGGCTGTTGCCGCCTATGAGCAGCTGACTGCCAAGGGCCGTGCCGTGCGCGTGGTCTCTCTGCCGTCTACCGACGTGTTCGACGCCCAGTCTGCCGAGTACAAAGAGTCCGTCCTGCCGTCCTCCGTCACCAAGCGTGTGGCCATCGAAGCCGGCATCGCTGACTACTGGTACAAGTACGTCGGTTTCGGCGGCAAGATCATCGGTATGACCACCTTTGGTGAGTCCGCACCGGCCGAGCTGCTGTTCAAGGAATTCGGCTTTACCGTGGAAAACGTGGTTGCGACCGCTGAATCCCTGTAATCCCTGATTGCTTTGTATTGAACTGAAAAGCGCCTCCCTTGGGAGGCGCTTTTTTAGGTGTATCGGAACACACGGCTGTATATATATTGATCCGCCAATGATGAGGATCTCAAAATAAGAGTGAGAGGCTTCATATAGCCCTTAGCTGGTGTTAGTTTGAGTCTTAGTGCTGATATGTTATGTGTCAATACTGTTAAATTAGAGTGTTTATTTACTCTTAGACTTGAAAGCTAGAATAAGGAGCTTCGATATGCCTTGCCAATGTTGTGGCCAGCGTTTAAATGTTGGTGTTTTACATAAGTATGATGAATTGGGTAATGAGTACAAGTCATGTCCTCGTTGCTCTGCTACCAATGGGCAGGAGCATGTATTTCATCGTCATCCGGAGGCTTTTGGACAAACACCTGCACGTAGGACACCTGCTAATCCTCAGGGTGATCAGAGCTATTGTGTCGATTGCCGGACATTAGACCCTGGGGCACCATCAACGGTATACTCGAATGGTAGACCCTGTAGTTCTTTATTAAGCAGATAAAATGAATCTATTTTGTGATGATGCTGTGAAATGGTTGTCGACGCTTGCGGATGCAAGCGTTGATCTTGTTATTACTGACCCTCCTTATGAATCTCTTGAGAAGCATCGGAAAATAGGAACGACAACTCGTCTTAAAGTAAGTGAAGGATCAAGTAATCAATGGTTTGATATTTTCCCTAATGAACGTTTCGAAAGCTTATTTTTAGAGCTTTATCGAGTGTTAAAGAAAAACTCACATTTCTATCTTTTCTGCGATCAAGAAACGATGTTTTATGTAAAACCAATTGCGGAGAAGGTTGGTTTTAAATTTTGGAAACCAATCGTTTGGAATAAAATGGCAATTGGTATGGGGTATCATTATCGGGCCAAGTATGAATTTATTCTTTTCTTTGAGAAAGGGAAAAGAAAACTAAACGACTTGGGTATACCTGATGTTCTGGAGTGTAAACGAGTGCATCGTGGCTATCCTACAGAAAAACCTGTTGCATTATTAGAGACTCTTATATCTCAGAGCTCCAGTCATGATGATTTGGTTGTAGATCCATTCTTTGGTTCAGGTTCAACCTTGGTTGCAGCCAAAAACCTTGGAAGGAGGACTATGGGGTGTGATATTTCAAGTGCAGCCCATGAACATGTCTATGAACGAATGAAAAATCATTCAAATGACAATTAAAATATATTGTTGTTCTCTTTTCGTTTCAGAAAAAGCACCGGCCTAAGCTGGTGCTTTTTTAATTATTGAACGTAGCTAGTAGGTTCGATTAGCGAAGCGTAATCGGACGTTCGCGTTTTTAAGGCGAATCAATAAAAATAATGTTCCTCCCTTTTACCAAAAAAGAGACCGGCATATAGCCGGTCTCTTTTTTATTTCAACAAACCTTACACATGCGGTGGGATGTTTTCGGCGTTGGATATCACCGCATCCACCTCGGCCTGCTCCACGATGGGCTTTATCAATCTGACGACAACGGCGCCATGGTTAATACCAGCTTGCCGATATGACGGCCTGAATCCAGCAAATGGTGGGCGGCGGCGGCCTCATGCAGCGGGAAGGTCTGGTAAACCTGCGGTTTGACCTCACCGCGTTCGATAAATGGCCAGACATGAGTTTGCAACTGGGCAATCAGTTCGGCTTTTTCTTGCGGAGTACGCGAGCGCAGGGTGGATCCGATATGGGTCAGCCGCTTTTGCAGCATGGGAAACAGATCCAGATTGGGGGCGGCGCCCGCAATAATGCCGATCTGGACTATGCGACCATTGATGGCGGCCGCCGCATAGTTGCGCGCGACATACTCTCCGCCAATGATATCGAGAATGATGTCGGCGCCATGGCCATCGGTGGCTGCATGCACGGCCTCGACAAAATCCTCCTCCTTGTAGAGCACGGCCACATCCGCGCCCAGCTTGATGCTGGCGGCCTGCTGCTCGGGGGAGCCGACTGTGGTGATGATTTTGGCGGCGCCAAATGCCTTGGCCAGCATGGTGGCGGTCGTGCCGATGCCGGAGGCACCGCCATGGATCAAGATAATGTCCCCTTTTTTGAACTGACCCCGTTCAAACATATTTGACCAGACCGTCATAAAGGTTTCCGGCAGCGCCGCCGCTTCAACAAAGCTCAATCCGGGCGGCAGGGGCAGGACATTGCTCTGGTGGGCGACGCTGTACTCGGCATAGCCGCCACCCGAAATCAGCGCGGCGACCTTGTCGCCAATCTTGAGATGGGTCACCTGCTCCCCCTTGGCGACCACGACCCCGGCGACCTCCAGCCCGGGAATATCCGATGCCCCTGCCGGAGGCGGGTAGAGCCCTTTGCGCTGCATCACATCCGGCCCATTGATGCCGGTTGCATAGTGCCGGATCAAGACCTCATCGGGTTTGGGCGCCGGTGTGGCGCGGGTGGTCAGTTGCAAGACATCGGGGCCACCTGGCTGGGTAATTTCTACCGCGCTCATGGTGGCGGGAATGGAATAGGCGTTATGCATCAGCGGCTCCTGTAACGAGGTGATATGAGGTTCCCCGGATGGGATGAGCACCAAGATAGTGGAGATTGCTGATGAATAAACGCAGTATTATCCCTCACCTGTAATGCAAAAATGCATTTCAATCGGGAGTCGTGATGAACTGGGATGATGCGAAAATTTTTCTGGCGTTGCATCGGGAAGGGAGCCTGAGGGGCGCCGCCCGTGTGGTCGGGGTCGATCAGGCCACCATTGGCAGACGGATTGCCGCACTGGAGCATCGTCTGGCGGCCACGCTGTTTCTCCGTACATCCAAGGGGTATGTGCTGACTCATGTCGGAGAGATAGTGCTGACCAGCGCCCAGCAGATGGAGCTGGCAGCCATTGATTTTGTGCGGGCGGCGCAAGGGGTCGACAACCGCCTGGTTGGGGAGGTCAGTGTGGCGACCACAGACACCCTGGGGATGGATTTTCTGATACCGGCCCTGACCGAGCTGCATCAGCGTTATCCCGATATCAGGGTCATCCTCAATACCTCGACCCAGGTGGTCAATCTGTCCCTGCGGGAAGCGGATATCGCGATCCGGACGGTGAAGCCGGACAATCCCGACCTGATTATTCGCAAGCTGGCCTCCTGGCCGGTCGGGTTGTATGCCTCCGCCGACTATCTGGCTCGCCATGGCATTCCCGAAGCGGGCACCGGTTTTGCGGGCCATTCGCTGGTGGTGTATGAGCCCCACTGGCAGAGCGCTCGCTCGCCAATGATGCTCGAAGAGGCGGCCGAGGGGGCCACGGTCGCCGCGGGGGTCAATACCAGCCTGATGCTGCGTCAGGCCCTGCTGATGGGGCTGGGGCTTGGCGAGGTGGCGGTTCCGCTCGCCGAGCAAGCCGGGTTGGTGCGGGTCTGGCCCGAGCGGCAATTAGAGCAATCCTACGATGTGTGGCTGGTGACCCATCAGGATGTGCAGCATGCCGCGCGGGTCAGAGCGGTCATGGATGCCATCGTCAGGGCATTTGCCGCAATGGACTAACCCTGGCGGGCGCTCTGTTCAGGTTTTGTCGCAGCACTGTCACATCCCTTGCCATAGTCATGGCGGTTGAGGGAAAACCCTCATTTACTTGGTCTCTGACAGTCAATACTGTGAGACCGAGTCCACCACTACTGGAGCCTGACCCATGACCGATATGCTTGTTGACGATAAACAACCGACCCCGGATCCGGCAGAGCAGAATGCCTTCTTCCCGTCGCCCTACTCCCTGAGCCAGTTCACCTCGCGCAAATCTGACCTTGCCGGGGCCGACTATCCCGCTCCCTATCGGGAGGGGCGCTGGAAGATCCTGCTGATCGGGGCCGATGAGCGCTATCTGCCCACCGACAACGGCACCCTGTTTTCCACCGGCAACCATCCGGTCGAAACCCTGCTGCCCATGTATCACCTCGACAAGGCGGGCTTTGCCTTTGATGTGGCCACCCTCTCCGGCAATCCGGTCAAGTTCGAGTGGTGGGCCATGCCCGGCGAAGACGAAGAGGTGCTGGGGCTCTATGGCAAATATCAGGCGCAGTTCCGCCAACCGGCCAAGCTGGCCGATCTGCTGAAAGAGGCGCTGGCCGCCGACTCGGACTATATCGGCGTCTTTATTCCCGGCGGGCACGGCGCCCTGATGGGGCTGCCGCAGAGTGCCGAGGTGAAAGCGCTGCTGGAGTGGGCGATGGTCAACGATCGCTTCATCATCTCCCTCTGTCACGGGCCTGCTGCGCTGCTGGCGGTGGCCAATCCAGAGACCTTCGCGGGCTACAAGATCTGCGCCTTCCCCGACGAGCTGGATGCCCAGACCCCAGCAATTGGCTATATGCCGGGCCACCTCACCTGGAAGTTTGGCGAGAAGCTCAAAGAGATTGGCTTCGAGATCGTCAACAACGGCATCTCGGGAGAGGTGTGCCGGGATCGCAATCTGCTGACCGGTGACAGCCCGCTGGCGGGCAATAACCTCGGCAAGCTGGCAGCTACCACCTTGCTGGAGGCGGTTGCCAAGCGATGAGGTTGTCGTCGTCGCCAGCGAATGCGCTGCAGGTCGCGGTGGCGCTGGAAGGGTGTCAGCGGCTGGAGGAGATCCAGCAGCTGGTGCGCGCTTTTGCCACCCCGCTGGGGTATCACCGCTTTGCGCTCTTCTCCATCAGTGCCAGCGAGGAGGGGGTGGTCGAGCATCTCTACTGGCTGGAGGGGGAGTGGCTGGAGAGCGGCGAGGCGGTCGACCTGCATGCCTATATGCGCGAGTGCCCGATGGCGATGCATATCAGGGAGCGAGACCAGCCCTTCTTCTGGAGCAAAACGGTTGGTGCCGTTGGCGAGCAGTACCATATCGTTCGCCAGCCTGAGGGGCCGGGCCGACATGGCTTGCAGGTACCCGTCTATGGGCCGCTGGGGCTGGAAGGGGCGATGAGCTTTGGCGGCGATCAGATCGATGCCAGTGCCCACACTCGGGTTGGCCTTGCACTGATCGCTGCTGCGGCTTTTCATGCAGCCCGTCGCCTGATGGAGATGCCGGTAGCGGGTTACGAGCGTGGCCTCACTGGGCGTGAGCGCGAAGTGCTGGAGTGGGTCTCCCGGGGTTGGCGCCATGCCGATATCGCCACCACCCTGAAGCTTTCGGTGCGCACGGTCGAGAACCATCTGCGCAGTGCCCGCCGTCGACTCGGTGTGGCCACCACGGCAGAGGCGGTCAGAGTGGCGCTCAGGAACCGCGATATCGAGGGCTGAGGAGCCATCCTTTTGTCTGGCATGTGAAAAGAGACCGGCCATCAGCCGGTCTCTTTTTTTATTGAGCGTAACCCTTACGCCTGCGGTGGGGTGCTTTCGGCGTTGGACATCACCGCATCAATTTGCACCAGGGCGCCAGCGGGCAGCTCACTGACCCCGAATACGGTGCGGGCAGGCAGATAACCCGGGAAATATTTGGTGTAGACGGCGTTGACCGCATCCAGATCCGCGATATTGCCGAGCTGGATATTGACCTTGACGATATCGTCCATCACATGGCCGATGCTCTCCACAATCGCCTTGATATTGCTCAGGCACTGGGCGGTCTGCTCCTTGATGCAGCCAGCTAGGATCTTGCCGGTGGCGGGGTCAATCGGCAGTTGGGCAGAGAGATGGTTGTAGTGAGAGAAGGCGACGGTCTGGCAATAGAGCGGGCTGCGCGGTGCCTTGTCGGTATTGCGGGCACGGATCACCAGATTGTGTCTGTCTTCCACCAGTTGCGGCGGGGTGCCGTCACCGTGGGAGATGACCGCATCCATCTGCACCCGTGCCCCCATGGGCAGGGCGGCGGCACTGACCACAGAGCGGGCGGGCAGATAGGCGACGGCGCGGGCGATGGCGGAATCGGGGAAGAAGGTGGTGTAGACCTCGTTGACGGCCTCCAGATCGGCCAGATCGGTCAGATAGACGGTGACCTTGACGATATCGTCAAACGGCACGTCGATGCTCTCCAGCACCGCCTTGATATTGCGCAGGCACTGGCCCGCCTGCTCCTTGATGCCACCGGCAACCAGTTGGCCAGAGGCCGCATCCACCGGCAGCTGGGCGCCGATATTGTTGTAGTGGGAGAAGGCCACGGTGTGGGTAGAGAGCGGATTGTGCGGCGCCTTGTCACTGTTGCGGGCGAGCTTCACCAGCGGGCAAGGATCTTGTGGGAAGGTACCTTCGCCGTTGGAGATGATGGCATCGATCTGCACCAGCGCACCCAGCGGCAGGGCGGAGACGGCGAGGGTGGTGCGGGTCGGCAGATAGCCCGGGAAGAATTCGCGATAGACGGCGTTGACCGCCTCCAGATCCGCCATCTCTTTCAGGAAAATGGTCGCTTTGACCATATCGTCCATCACATGGCCGATGCTCTCGATGATCGCCTTGAGGTTGCTCAGGCACTGTCTGGCCTGCGCGGTGACATCGCCGCTCACCATCTTGCCGGTGGCGGGATCGACCGGCAGCTGGGCGGAGAAATTGTTGTAATGAGAAAACGCCACCGTTTGGGTGCTGGTGCCCAGATCCTGGGGTGCATGGGGGGTATTTCTTGCCGACTTGATGATGGTGCCACTCATAGATATGCCTCTTTTTAATATTTGTTGTTCATTCAGGTACAGGTTTACCCCATCTTGTTGTGCGCCACGGCCACTGCGCCAGCGGCGGCATCCCCGGTTATTATTTGTGATCCACTCAATTACTGAGAGGAATAAGGGAAGATAGGACAGGGTAGATATTTCAGACGCTGTGATTCTATGAGTGGCTATCAGGGGTTGCAAACCGCTGATTGCATTTCTATGAGATGGCTCAATGGGCGCAAATTTAATCATATTGCTATTCAATTCACCCGAAATAGGAGCCAATTTGTGCGCAAATGGTGCCGAACCGGCGGACAGCCTTGCCCTGACTGGGTTTGCTCTCCCCCTCTTCGGGATATTGGCGTGTGAATAAAGGGTTAATATTATGCGCCGATGTGCAAATAATGCATATTATGGTGCATGGATATCTGTTTTCAGCTTTTTTAAGGGGCTATGAAAATTCCCGTGAATATGCATATCAACTTTATTAAAGATACCTCTGGAATATAATTCACGGCTTTTGCATTGCCCTCTGTTAATGATAATTCCGGCATACTCGGTGACGCCTTGCTGGCAGCCGGGATCTGTTATTAACGCCATAAAATTCTATGCCATGAATTTGCACGACGGACCTGCCCCTGCTGCACAGGAGTGGGGGGCATGGCGTTGGCGTTGGCGTGACGGCGTGCGGGAGCGGTGGCGCTGGATGAGAGATGGCGCTGGATGAGAGGTGGCGTTGGATGAGGAAGGGGGAGGGTGGTGGCAATACGAGTCTCTTCACGCCGGTTGCATCCCCCGATGGGTGGGGTTGCCCCGCGTCGTCGCTTTTTCCACTTTTCTGTGGCTTTGTCCGAGCTCCCTCTTATCTGTGGCTGGTTGTGATGATTGGGATGGTTTTCAGGGCTCGGGAACAGCTCAGGTGATTTCGCAGGCATAAAGTTCAATTTATTGTTTTTAAAAGGAAATACGTAAAAAAATGGATTTATCGACCGCTTTTTATGGTTTCTTGATGAAACTGTTAATTAGTGGCGTGATTGCGAGTCAGGTCGCTTTTTTCACTCGCTATTAATCGTATGATTAATAAGGTGATCAAGGAGCCCTGACGGAGAGCATCGATGCACCGGCAGGCCATTGCCCAGGATTGGCAAGCGAGATCGCATCGCGATCATCATTACCTGACTGTGGAGGATTTATGCTGGGTTTCGTTCTGGGCGATATGTATTGTCAAACATCTGGGCAGCGGTTACCTCCTCGCCTGGGAAAGAGCTTTCCAATTCCTGCCGATTACCGACTGCGCGGCCGGGTATCCGCCGCCATCATGACCATCGAGAGCCTGCTCGATACCCCTTATCCGCAAAAGCAGTTTCGTGATCTGGTCTTTGGCGCCTTTATCGAGCGCCAGCGTCGGCTGTTTGGCGAACATGTGATTGTGGCCCGCATGGAAGGGGAGGATGGGCTGGAGCTGTCGATTGATCTCTCGTTTGTCAGCACCGCCGTACCTGTGGGCCTCTTGGCCATCTCTGAAGAGCTGGCTCTCGCCACGGCGCCGCGTCCCAAGAAGAGCCATCCCCACTACGAGGCGCTGTGCAAGGCGATCGACTGCATGGTGATGCTGATGTTTTATGGCAAGGTGATCCGCCAGCGGAATACGGTGTTGGAAAATATCGGCCATCAGTTTGGTTATCAGCCCGCGGCGACCCTGACGGCGCGTGTTGGCAAGGGTGGGGAGGATGATTACGACGCCTTCATGGTCAATATCATGACCTGTATTGCTCACTCCAACTCGCTCAAGGAGGCGCTGGAGAACGCCAGCCGGATGGGAATTCAGGAGCCCGCTTTCTTCTGCATCGTCGGGGCGATTGCCAGCACTCTGTGGGGCGTTCCCAGACAGTGGGCGTATCAGGCTTCACAGCTGATCCATCGCTCCCACCACCACTACATCCAGAATCTGCTTCGCTGTGAAACCCGTGCCGGGCGGCGCCATATCAATCTGGAGCCGCCAAAGCCTCCGCTGTTTGCACCGATCCGGCAACAGGTTGTGCGTCTGTTCAAGGGAGCACACTGATCCGCAGCCCCCTTGTCATCACTCAGGCAGGATAAAGCGCCCCCAGTACAGCCGGACGGCTGGCGCCGGTGACGGCGGGCAGGTTACCCGGCTTGCGGTGAACAAAGCACATGGCCAGCCAGGCAAAGGCAGCGCCTTCCACCCAGTCGGGGGCAAGGCCCAGCTCGGCGGTGCTGGCGATGCGCCATGCAGGCAGCAGGCTGGCCAGCTCCTTCAGCAAGGGGGCGTTATGGGCACCGCCGCCGCAGACAAACAGCTCGGCTTTCGGCTGGCTGGCACCGACTGATTCGGGCCGGGCGGGCAGTTGGCGGGCGATGCTGTGGCAGGTGAGCGCCTGCAGGGTGCGCTGCACATCCACGGGGGCGTATGAAGTGTCTGCCAGCTCCCCATCGAGCCAATCGAGGGTAAACATCTCTCGTCCGGTGCTCTTGGGGGAGGGGGCGGCGAAGTAGGGGTGAGCCAGCAGCTTCTCCAGCAGGGCCGGGATGGGCTTGCCACTGGCGGCCCATTTGCCACCGGTGTCATAGCTGCCGCCGTGGGGCTGATGGCGGCGATACCAGCCATCGAGCAGGGTGTTGGCCGGGCCGGTATCAAAACCATATACCCCGCCCGGATTGCCCGGCAGCACCGAGATATTGGCGATGCCGCCGAGGTTCAGTACCACTCGCAGGGCGCCGGGTTTGGCAAACAGCGCCTGATGGAAGGCGGGCACCAGCGGCGCCCCCTGACCACCGAGGGCCATATCCATGGTGCGAAAATCGGCGATAACGTCGATGCCGGTCAGGGCGGCCAGCAGGGCGGCGTTGCCGATCTGCAGGGTAAAGCCGAGCTGGGGGCGATGGCGGATAGTCTGGCCGTGGCTGCCGATGGCGCGAATATCTTTGGGCTCAAGCTTCGCCTTGGCCAGCAGCGCGTGGGTGGCGGCAGCAAACTCTCGCGCCACCAGATTATCGGCCACCCCCATGCGGTCGATTTCGTTGTCGCCCGGGGTGCAGAGGGCATGCAGCGTGCGGGCGGTCTCTTGCGGCCAGGGGTGACAAAGCGCCGCTTCGACCCGCAGTTCATCCCCGGCGATCATCACCAGCACGGCATCAATGCCGTCCATGCTGGTTCCCGACATCAGACCGATATAGCGCTCAGCCATGGTGTCTCCTTACATTGCTGTTCGAAAATACGGTGTGCAGAGAGGGTGAAGAGGGGAACGGCTTTCATCCCATGCCACATGGCGTGGTCTTTGACATCAGACCGATATAACGCTCAACCATGTTGCATCCTCAATGCGGACCGGAAAAAGAGTGAGAGAGACAGGATAGATAAGCCCTTGCTTCCGTGCCACATGCCGCTCCCGGTGTTCCATCTCATCTTATGTCCGAAAGTGGACTCATTTCAATCTGATTGCCTGGCGCGGGTTCAATAAAAGGGGCTGGCAGGGCCTTCACCCTGCCAGCTCTGATGGCTTAGTTGCCGCGACTATCCCGCTTGTTCTGGGCCAGCTGCAGCTCGGGGTTGTCGAGCTTGGCCAGTTGCGGCATCGCCAGCTTTTTGAAGTTGGCCAGCTCGCGTCCGCTCAGGGTCTCTGCCTGCGGCAGGGTGAGGGTGCGCGGGTTCTTGTGAATGCCGCCCACCACGAATTCGTAGTGCAGGTGCGGGCCGGTGACGCGGCCGGTGCCACCCAGAGTGCCGATGGTCTGCCCCTGCTTCACCCGCTGCCCCTTGTTGACGGTGCGCTTGGAGAGGTGCAGGTACTTGGTCACATAGTTGCCGGCATGCTTGATAAAGACGTAGTTGCCGTTGAACTGGTTGTAACCGGCAGCCACCACGCTGCCTGAGCCCGCCGCCATGATGGGGGTGCCCACCGGCGCCACATAGTCTATGCCGTTATGGGGGCGGATCTTGCCGGTCACCGGATGGAGGCGGCGCGGGTTGAAGTTGGAGCTGATGTATTTGAAGTTGACCGGCGCACGCAGGAAGCTCTTGCGCATCGCCTTCCCTTCCGGGGTGTAGTAGTTGCCATCTTCATTGAGCACGGCGCGGTAGGCGGTGCCCTGGTTGACGAACTCTGCCGCCAGAATATCGCCGGAGGCGACCCGCTCGTCGTCGCGGAACTTGTCTTCATAGACCACCCGGAAGCTGTCTCCCGGCTGCAAATCCTGGGCAAAGTCGATGTCCCAGCCGAAGATGGCGGCCAAGTCCATGATCTGATCTTCGGTCATCCCTGCATCCACCGCGGCGCCCCAGAAGCTGGAGCGGATCTCGCCCTTGCTCACCTGTTCGCGGGTGTCGAGGGCGATTTTGACGTTGCGGGCGACAAAGGTCTCCTCCTTGCGGCTTACCTTGAGCGCCTGCTCCAGACTGTGGGGGTAATAGAGGCTATGCAGCTCGCCGTTCTCGGTGAGCTTGAAGGTGAGCTCCTGCCCAGGTTGCAGCATCCGCAGGGGATCGCTGCCCTCGAGCTGATCGATCAGGTGCAGATCCGTGGTGCTCAGGCCAATGCGCTGGAAGATGACTCCCATGTTGTCGCCACGGCGCACCTTCACCTGCTTGGTGATGTAGCGCGGCTTGGGCGGGGTAACGGGCTGGGCGGCTTCGGCTGGCAGTTCGTCGTTCAGCGCGTTGTCGTTGGTCGGTTCCCGCAGGGCAATTTCGTTGCCGTTTTCATCGACCCGTGTTGCCACTGCCTGTTCGCTTGGCCAGGCAGCCAGCATCATGATCATGATGCTCAAGATCAGCACCATCTTGCGGTGCCAGTGGGGGAGTGCGTTGAAGGCGTGCCAAATAACCATGAGAAGCAGATGAAGTCGGGCAGAATGGACGGATTTTACAGCCTTTCCAATTGGCCCGCCATTCCAGTAATATGTTTGGCCCTGTGGAATCGTGATGGAGAGTCAAAAAATGTCCCAGCTCGAGGTGGCGCTAGCCGAGATCAAGCGCGGAGCGGAAGAAATTCTGGTTGAAGAAGAACTTGTCGCCAAGTTGAAGGAAGGGCGCCCGCTGCGCATCAAGTTGGGCATGGACCCGACCGCCCCCGACATTCACCTGGGTCATACCGTGATCCTCAACAAGCTGAAGACCTTCCAGGATCTGGGCCATGAAGTGATCCTGCTGATCGGTGACTTCACTGCCATGGTGGGAGATCCCTCCGGCAAGAACGCCACCCGTCCGCCGCTCTCCGAAGAGGCCATCAAGCACAACGCCCTCACCTATGCCGAGCAGGCGTTCAAGATCCTCGACCCGGCCAAGACTCGCATTGAGTACAACTCGACCTGGCTGAGCGAACTGGGGGCGACCGGCATGATCAAGCTGGCGGCCAAGCAGACCGTGGCCCGCATGATGGAGCGCGACGACTTCAAAAAGCGCTACACCGGCGGCCAATCCATCGCGATTCACGAATTCCTCTATCCGCTGCTGCAAGGCTATGACTCGGTCGCGCTGAAGGCGGACGTCGAGCTCGGCGGTACCGACCAGAAGTTCAACCTGCTGATGGGCCGCGAGCTGCAAAAAGATGCCGGCATGGCGACCCAGTGCGTGCTGATGATGCCGCTGCTGGTGGGTCTGGACGGCGTCAAGAAGATGTCCAAGTCCGCAGGCAACTACATCGGCGTCCACGACGCTCCGGGCGAGATGTTCGGCAAGATCATGTCCATCACCGACGATCTGATGTGGAACTACTACGAGCTGCTCTCCTTCCGTCCGCTGGCTGAAATCGAAGAGTTCAAGGCAGGCATCGCTGCCGGTACTCTCAATCCGCGCGACGTGAAGATCTGGCTGGCCAAAGAGATCATCGCCCGTTATCACGACGAAGCGGCGGCTGAAGCGGCCCACGAAGATTTCACCCAGCGCTTCTCCAAGAACGCCATCCCGGACGAGATGCCGGAAATCGAGCTGGCACTGGAAGGCGAAGGGCTGGCCATTGCCAATCTGCTGAAAGAGGCCGATCTGGTGGCCACCACCTCCGAAGCGCTGCGGATGATCAAGCAGGGTGCGGTCAAGGTGGATGGCGAGAAGCTGGAAGATGGCAAGGCACTCATCGGTGCCGGTACCGCCGTCTATCAGGTCGGCAAGCGCAAGTTTGCCCGCGTGACTGTCAAATAAGCAGTACCGTCAAATAAGCCGTCGCATCAGGCAAGCTGGTCATCAAACCGGTTCAAGCTTGTTCAACAGGGCCTCCTTCGGGAGGCCTTGTTGTATCTGGGCGGCACGGATCTGGGCGATAAAGTGCCGCAGCACGGCACTGCTTGGGTGTGGCCGTGTCGCCAGACTGATGCTGGTCATCATGCCGTTGCCCTCAATGGGGTGATAACTGACCCCGAGCGGGCGCAGCGCCGCCACCGAGCTGGGCACCAGAGTCACGCCAAAGCCAGCCTGCACCATGCCGACGGTGGAGATCACCTGCGGGCATTCGGGCCCCAATATCGGCTCGAAGCCGGCCTCCCGGCAGAGGGCCACGATACCGTCATAGAGCCCGGGCCCGATGGCATGGGGGAACAGAATGAAACTCTCGTCCTTCAGGCTGGCCAGTGGCAAGGGGCCCGGTCTGGCCTTGGGATGGCTGGTCGGCAGGGCGATCAGCAGCGGCTCCTGCTCGATAAGGTGGTGGGCAAAGCCCTCGCTACCGCGGCAGGGCAGCCGCAAGATGGCGGCATCCAGCCGATCGTTGCGCAGCGCCTCCACCAGTGCCGGCATGGTGCCCTCCTGCGGGCTGAGGGCTACCTCGGGGTAGCGCTCCCGATAGTCGTGCAGCAGGGTCAGCACCGCGGGGTGGAGCACGGTGGAACCGGCGAAGCCGATCCTCAGCGCCCCCTGCTCGCCCCGGGCAATCCGCTTTACCTTCAGTTTTGCCGCATCGGCCAGCGCCAGGATCTGCGCCGCATCCCGATAGAGGCTCTCGCCCGCCTCGGTCAGTTCGACACTGCGGGTCAAACGGCGCAGTAGCGGGGTGCCGAGGGTCTCCTCCAGCTTGCGGATCTGCTGGCTCAGGGGCGGCTGGGCCATGTTGAGTGATTCGGCTGCGCGGGTGAAATTCTGCTTTTCAACAACGGCCATGAAGTAGCGGAGCGTACGAAGTTCCATATCGATTGAGTCTCAAAGTCATGGGATCAGCGTATTGGTGTTGAAATGTGAACCAAGTCACCATTGGATCCGAACGCTAACAGGATTCACGGTGGAGGTGAAACCCGAATGGAACATATTGCAACATCTGACAGTGCCGGGTGCAGCTGTGCCCTCGAAGTGAGCCAGCAGTTTTCCCGCTGGCGCAGGCAGCATGACGGTGGCGAGATCTACCAGAGTTCCCTGATGAGCGCCCTGCTGGCGGGGGTCTACGAAGGGGAGACCACCATGAGCGAGCTGCTGCGCCACGGCGACTTTGGCCTCGGCACCTTCAACCACCTAGATGGTGAGCTGATCGCCTTCGAGCGCCAGATCCACCAGTTGCGCTCCGATGGCTCGGCCCGGCCCGCCCGCGCCGATCAGAAGACCCCCTTCGCGGTGATGACCCATTTTCGCCCCTGTCTGGAGCGTCGCTTCGATCACCCCCTCAGCCGTGACGAGATCCACCAGTGGGTGGATCGGCTGGTGGGATCTGACAACGTCTTTGTCGCCCTGCGCCTCGACGGCCAGTTTGAAACAGCCAAGGTACGAACCGTGCCGCGTCAGGAACCCCCCTATCGCCCCATGCTGGAAGCCATCGAACAGCAACCGCTGTTCCGCTTTGCCGCGGTGGCGGGGACTCTGGTGGGTTTTCGCTGCCCGCCGTTCGTGCAGGGGGTCAATGTGGCGGGCTTTCACGAGCACATGATCACCGCCGATCGCAAGGGGGGCGGTCATCTGCTCGACTACACCATGGCCCACGGCACCCTGCGGCTTTCTGTGGTGCGTCACCTCAATCTGGCCCTGCCATCGGATCCCGCTTTCCGGCAGGCCGACCTCAACCCTGCCGATCTCGATCGCGCCATTCAGGCCGCCGAAGGCTGATAGACAAGGAGCAATATCATGGAAAACAGACAGTGGAAGTGCGGTGCCGAGCTGGTGGTTCGTCATCTGGAGGCGCAAGGGGTCAAGCAGGTGTTCGGAATTCCGGGGGCCAAGATTGACCGGGTGTTCGATGCGCTGGAGGACTCCCCCATCGAGACCATAGTGGTGCGCCACGAGGCGAACGCCGCCTTTATGGCTGCCGCCGTGGGGCGCCTCACCGGCAAGGCGGGGGTGGCGCTGGTCACTTCGGGCCCCGGCTGCTCCAACCTTATTACCGGGCTGGCGACGGCCACCTCGGAGGGGGACCCCATGGTGGCGCTGGGCGGTGCGGTGCGCCGTGCCGATGGCCTCAAGCTCACTCATCAGAGCATGGATACGGTCAACCTCTGCCGTCCGGTCACCAAGTTCAGCGCCCAGGTCAACAGCGGGGCGGCAATTTCGGAAGTGATGGCCAACGCCTTTCGCGCCGCCGAGTTGGGACGGCCGGGGGCGGCGTTTGTCAGCCTGCCGATGGATATCATCAACAAGCCTGTGCAGGGCAATGTGCTGGTGCCCCGCGAGGTGCCGGAGCCGGGCTGCGCCGACGAACAGAATATGGAGCAGGCATTGACCCTGCTGCGCAATGCCCAGAATCCGGTGGTGCTGCTCGGCCTGATGGCCAGTCGGCCTGAGAATGCCGAGGCAGTGCGTGCCTTCCTCGACAAGGCGCGGCTGCCGGTGACCGGTACCTATCAGGCCGCCGGGGTGGTGGACAGCTGCCACTTCGATGACTTTGCCGGACGGGTGGGGCTCTTTAACAACCAGCCGGGGGATCAGCTGCTGGCTGGGGCCGATCTGGTGATCTGCATCGGCTACAGCCCCATCGAGTACGACCCCGTGCTGTGGAATGGCGATCGGGAGCGGCGCATCCTCCATATCGACGTGCTGCCCGCCGATATCGACAGTAGCTACTGTCCGACCGCCGAGCTGGTGGGGTCGATCCGCGCCAACCTGTTGCAGCTGACCCGCATCATGGGCAATCCGAAAATCCGCCCCCCCGAGGTGGATCGGCTGCTGCAAGGGGTTCGCCAGCAGCGGCTGCGACTGGCAATGCGGGCCGACGATCTGCACGGCAATCCGGTTCACCCCTTGCGTATCGTGCGCGAGCTGCAGGATCTGGTGCGCGACGACATGACCCTCTGCGTCGACATGGGCAGCTTCCATATCTGGATTGCCCGCTACCTCTACAGCTTCCGCGCTCGTCAGGTGTTGATCTCCAATGGTCAGCAGACCATGGGGGTGGCACTGCCGTGGGCCATCGGCGCGGCGCTGGTAAGGCCGGGTGAGAAGGTGATCTCGGTATCGGGGGATGGCAGCTTTATGCAGTCGAGCATGGAGCTGGAGACGGCGGTGCGGCTCAAGAGCAATATCGTCCACATCATCTGGGTCGATAACGGCTACAACATGGTTGCGATGCAGGAGCAGCAGAAGTATTGCCGCACCTCCGGCGTCTCTTTTGGCCCCATCGATTTCAAACGCTATGCCGAGTCGTTCGGGGCGGCAGGTTTCGCGGTGCATTCGGCCGACGAGCTGCGTGCCACCCTGCGGGCCGCGCTGGCGGTGGAGGGGCCTGCGGTGGTGGCCATTCCGGTGGATTACTCCGACAACCCGGGGCTGATGGCCCAGCTCAGGCCAGAAGTATTGGCATAAGTGTAGGCAGCAGTGCTGGCCTGAATCCTTGTGTAAGGGCAGGCAGACCCGCCCATATAGCAAAAACCGGCATCAATGGATGCCGGTTTTTTATTGTTTTGCGGGACTGGTGGCCTTAACGGGCCAGCTGGACGGCGGTGCGTGCGCGGGCCGGTTGTGGGCGGTGTTTGGCTTTTGGCGCGCAGGCCATCTTCAGGCGCAGCCACTCGCGCCACAGCAGCCAGCAGAGCGGCAGGGTGAGCAGCAGCACGGTCGCGGGCTGGGCCATCAGCACGCCATCACGACCCCACAGTTGCGGCAGCAGGAAGATGAGCGGCAGCAGCAACACGGTTTTGGCGATGGAGATGACCAGCGCCTGACGGGTACGCGCCATGGATTGCAGCAGCACGATGCCGAACATGATGATCCCCTCCAGCGGAATGGCGCCGAGGTTGAGGGTCAGGCTGCTGATGGCGGCGGCCAGCAGTTCGGGATCCTTGTCGCCGGTATAGAGCATGGCGACCTGTCCCGGCAGCAGCTGGATGGTGAGCCACACCAGCATGCCGTAGATAAAAGTGAACTTGAGCCCCATCTCCATCAGGTACTTGAGGTTGCGATGGCGCTTGGCCCCTGCTGCCTTGCTGATGAGCGGCTGAATGCCGAACGCCAGCCCCTGCAGGATGACGATAAAGACCGCTTCGGTGTAACCGGCCACGGTAAAACCCGCCAGATCCTTCACATTGCCATACACCATCAGCTGGCTGTTGTGCAGCATCAAGAGCAGGCCGAGGTTGAACTGGGCAATCAGGCTTGGCAGGCCGGTAAAGAGCAGGTGCGGCATGGCGGGGAGGTTGGGCACCAGATCCCGCCAGCTGAGGCGAAGCCGCGCCCAGGGGGTAAAGAAGTAGCCAAGGCCGATCAGGCTCACCGCACCCTCTGCCATCAGGGTGGCCTGCGCGGTCCCGATCAATCCCAGCCCTAGCCGACCCACCATGATGTAGTTGAGGATGATATTGAGCACGGCGCCGCTGCTCACCAGCACCATGGCCAGTTTCGGGCGGCCATCGTTGCGCAGCAGATAGGGGACCGCCAGATTGCTGGCCAGCAGCAGGGTACCGCCGCCAATCCAGGTGAGGTAGTCGCTCGCCTGTTGCCAGGTCTCGGTGCCCTGTTCAATCCCCAGTCCCAGCAGGATATCGGTGTGGGTGTAATAGAGCAGCACCGGCGCAACGCCCCCGAGTCCGGCCAGCAGCCAGAGGGCGTTGACCAGCGCCTGACGGGCCAGCTTGTCGTTTTTCGCCCCTTGCTGGAAGGAGATGGCGGTGGCCGCCCCCATGCTGATCATGGCGGCCAGGCCGATCAGCACCATGATGACCGGATAGACCAGGTTGATCCCGGCGAGGCCAGCGGCACCGACATAGTGGCCGACGAAGATGCCGTCGATGAGGTAGTAGGCCCCCGAGACCAGCATGGCAAGAATGGAGGGGAGGGCGTAAGCCCAGAAGCGACGGGTCATGGCCCGTTGCCGCAGTGTTAAATAGGCAGACATATCTGTTCTCTCGGGGAGTTCGATTATCGAACAGCTAGTCTAGATTAATACTTATTTGGTGATAATCAGGGTTTCACTTGATGAATTGCTGAGTATTACTCACTAATCCGGGGTTTTGGTAGTGCGCCTTGAGCATGTCGATCAGGATGCGCAGGCCGCTGCCCAGTTGATGCCGACTGGGATAGAAGAGGTAAAAGCCGGCAAAGGTAGGGCACCAGGGCTCCAGCACGGTGAGCAGTTTCCCCTCCGCGACCTTCTGGCTCACCTCCTCTTCCAGACAGTAGGCCAGTCCCAACCCCGCCTCGGCGGCGCCCAGATAGAGGGCCGGGGTGCTGGTGGTGAGCGGCCCGGTTACTTCGATCTCCAGCATGGTGCCGTCGGCGGCAAAGGCCCAGCGATAGTGATGGTGCGGAGTGAGGCGATAGCCGATGCAGGCGTGGCGGCTCAGCTCGCTCGGGTGTTCCGGCGTACCGTGCTCCGCCAGATAGGCCGGGGAGCCCACCACCAGATAACGCTGGGGCGGGCCGAGGGGGATGCCGATCATCTCCTTGGGCAGCAGATCGCCATAAAAGAGCGCGGCATCGTAGCCATCTTCAATCAGCCGGGGCATCAGCTCCTGCTCCACCACCTCCACCTGCATCCGCGGATAACGGGCCAGATAGTCGATCAGCACAGGTGCCAGCAGGCTGTCGATGGCGCCGCGGGGGGCGCAGAGTTTGAGTCGCCCCACCGGTTCATCGCTGTTGCGGGCCAGCTCGCAAAGCGCCTCTTCAAGAGTATTGAGGGTGGGGAGCAGCTGCTTGAGCAGCCGCTGACCCGCTTCGGTCGGCACCACGGCGCGGGTACTGCGGTTGAGCAGCCGCACCCCCAGACGGGCTTCCAGCCCCTTCAGGCTATGGCTGAGGGCGGAGGCGGAGACCCCGAGTTCGAGAGCGGCCTTGCTGAAACTGCGGTGACGGGCGACGGCGGCAAACACTGCCAGTTCGGCGAGATCGGTACGGGTAATGGTCATCATCAATCAACAAAAAGGCGTGAGTCACAAGGGTACGCCAAGGCCGTGCTGCACACAATCCGCGCTAAACGGGTGGCTTGTTGCAAGTATGTAGCTGCTCGCAGGCCATTGATTCCAGTGAAACTAAGTTGAATTGTTAAAAAAAACTCACAATAAGGCGCTTTGAGTGTGATCTTGGTCGTCCGAAAGGCGACCAAAATCAAACTTTGGTTGATTAATTCAAAAAAACGCTGTGATTAATAAGGGCATTTAATTAAAGTCAGCCCATCAAGAGTGGCGCACGTTAATCGGTTGTTAAGTGAGACGGGCGCCGACCCTCAGGGTCAAAATCTCGCACTGTTGTTTGTTGCAATCCTGTTGTCACAAGGAGTGATGGCCAGGTTGCCGGGGGGCGAGAGGTTAATATCAAGGACGGACAGCAGGCGTTCCAGGGAGATGGAACCGGGCCAAGGCCCGACCAAACAAGAATCCCATTTTCCTAGATGACAGGAACAACGTATGTCTGACATGAATATTGCAGCTGATGGTCGTTTAGCCAGCAACACCTCCCGCGGCGTCAACAAGGCCGATGTGGTCTGGATGCTGGGTCTGTACGGTACCGCGATCGGTGCCGGTGTGCTCTTCCTGCCAATCAACGCCGGTGTAGGTGGCCTGTGGCCGCTGGTTGCCATGTTGATCCTGGCGCTGCCGCTGACTTTCTTTGCTCACCGTGGTCTGACCCGCTTCGTGCTGTCCGGCTCTACCCGTGATGGCGACATCACTGAAGTAGTAGAAGAGCACTTCGGCAAGACCGCAGGCAAATTCATCACCCTGCTCTACTTCTTTGCCATCTACCCGATCGTGCTGATGTATTCAGTCGCCATCACCAACACCGTCGAGAGTGTGATTGTTCACCAGCTGGGCATGTCTGCACCTCCCCGTGCCGTTCTGTCACTGGCTCTGATCCTCGGTCTGATGGCGGTTGTTCGTCTGGGCGGCCAGGTTATCGTCAAAGCGATGAGCGTGCTGGTATTCCCGTTCGTGCTCACCCTGATGGGTCTGGCGTTCTACCTGATCCCGCACTGGAACGGTGCCATCATCACTGAAGCTCCGGCCCTGTCCGACGCCTTCAACGGTGACTTCATCAAGACCCTGTGGCTGGCTATCCCGGTAATGGTGTTCTCCTTCAACCACTCCCCGATCATCTCCTCCTTCGCGGTGGACAACAAAGGTCGTTACGGTGAAGGTGCCGAGAAGAAGTGCAGTAACATCCTGCTGGGCGCCCACGTCATGATGGTGATGACCGTTATGTTCTTCGTATTCAGCTGCGTACTGAGCCTCTCCCCGGCTGACCTGGCTGCTGCCAAAGAACAGAACATCTCCATCCTGTCCTACCTGGCCAACCACTTCGATAACCCGGTTATCGGTACTGTGGCTCCGCTGATCGCCATGGTTGCCATCAGCAAATCCTTCCTGGGTCACTACCTGGGTGCGCAAGAAGGCATGAACGGCCTGATGGCCAAGGCGCTGCGCGAGAAGGGCAAGAACGTTGACACCAAGCAACTGAACAAAGTCACTGCCGTGTTCATGATCCTGACCACCTGGGCCATCGCCACCATCAACCCGAGCATCCTCGGCATGATTGAAGACCTGGGCGGCCCGATCATCGCAATGCTGCTGTTCCTGATGCCGATGTACGCCATCACCAAGGTTCCGGCCATGCGCAAATACGCTGGCAACATCAGCAACGGCTTCGTGACCATCATCGGCCTGATCGCCATGTCCGGTATCATCTACAAGCTGATTGCCTGATAACGCCGGTTACCAAGTTGAATGAAGAAGCCGCCTCGCAAGAGGCGGCTTTTTTATGGCTGTTTGGGGCTGCGAGCGGATGCGGTATCGCTACTTCATCAGCTTCTTCACCTCGTCACTGGTCAGCGCCTTGTTGAATTTGTCCCGCGCCTCTTTCCCCTTGGCGGTGTTGGTAAAGCAGACGTGGAGGGACTTGTCCTCGAGGATCTTGCCGTTGAAGCCGAGGTTGGCGGCAACGCCCTTGAGTTGGGGATCGCTCTCCAGCAGATAGGTCATCACATTCTGGTCGATAACCGCCAGATCGAGCCGACCGTTGCCGAGCTTGAGCAGGTTCTGGCTGTCCGAGCTGGTGGCATCGGCCGAGAGTGCCTTGCTGGCCACTTTTTCGTCGAACTCGGTGGTATTCACATAGCCGGTGACGACGCCAATTTTCTTGCCCTTGAGGTCATCAAGGCTCTGCCAGGTGACCGGCTGATCGGCCCGCTGGGCAAAGCCGAGAGGGCCGTTACCTATGGGGTCTGAGAAGAGGCAACTGCTCTTGGGGTCGAGATACTCGGGGAAATAACCCAGTACCTCGGGGTTGTTGGTCGCCTCGTCCACGGCCCGTTGCCAGGGGTAGAACTTGATGGTCAGCGGGTCGCCAGCCAGGGCAAAGGCTGCGGTCACCACCTGACTGCTCTTGCCCTGCTCAGGGAGGCTGGCGCTGGTGTAAGGTGGCCATTCAAGGCTGGTCAACACCGCCGCCTGAGCGGCCGACATGCCGAACAAGGGAAGAGTGGCCAGGGCGAGGTGCTTCCATTTCAGGCTCATAGGGATAACTCCTTGTGGTCAAACACCCCTTAAAGATAGCCCCCGGTGTCGATTGCGGATGCCGGCCATGGCTGACCGGCATCCGTGCCTCTATTTGTTGTCGATATTCTCCGACTGCCAGAGGGCATAGCCCTTGCCGGAGGCCGTGGTAGGCAGATCAATCTGCATCAGGTCGTTGCCGATGACAAAGGGGCCCGAGTAGCGGGCGCGCAGATCCTGCGCCAGATCCTTCACCCTGATCTTGCCGTTGAGGCCGATATGGCTGAACACGGTCAGCGCCGGTTTGGCTTCGTTCATTACCCGGGCCGCCTGCTCAGGGGAGGCGAGGTGACCGGCGATCGCCTTGTAGCCGGGGTTGGCCTTCATCTGCTCGGCAGAGGTCATGGAGACGCAGTGCACCAGCAGATCGGCCCCTTTGGCCTGCTTCACTACTTCGGGGCTGTAGCGGGTATCGCCGGAGAGCACCACGCTGTGGCCGTGGTAGTCGATGCGATAGCCGAATGACGGCTTGATGTTGACCCCGTGGTCGTTGTCAAAGGCGGTTACCTTGACCCCATCATGGTTGTAGACCACCCCGGCGGTGACCTCGTGGCTGTTGATCTCCACCCCGTCCAGCGGCGTTCCCTCATCCTTGACCCGGGTGGCGATGTCGGTGGCGTAGGCCTGCTGCAAGCCACGGGCGAGAGCTGTGGTGCCTTTGGGGCCGTAGAGTTCCATCGGCGCGTGGCGCTGGCCATAGGCCGGTTGCAGCCAGCCGGTCAGCCAGAGATCCGCCAGCCCGTTGGTGTGGTCGGAGTGAAAGTGGGTGAGGAAGAAGGCGTTGACCCGGCCGATGGGGATATGCAGCTGCCACAGGCGAGTGGCGGAGTTGCGGCCAAAATCGAACACCAGCTTCTGGTTGCCCGCTTCGACCAGAGTGCTGTAGCCGCCCCGGCTGATCTGGGGTACCGGAGTGCCGGTGCCGAGCAGGCTGACCCTAAAAATATCGGGCCGGGCTTGAGTTGCTGAGGCAGGGGCTTGATCGTGGTTGCTGATAAAGCTGCTCTCGGCAGCCTGACTGGCGCCGCTGGCCAGCAGACCGACCAGCAGGGCGGCCAGATAGGTGCTTTTCATGGGAATTTATCCTGTGGGGGAGGGATGGCATCACTGTATTGGCAACTAAAAGTTGAATAAATTGGCTAAAATCCATTTCTTACTAAACTTTTGGTTGTGAATTAGGGCCCTTGTCGCGGGCTAAACGGCCTTGAAATGGGCAAAAAGGAGGGGTTGTGGACCGATTGACCAGCATGCGTATCTTCATCCGGGTGGTGGATCTCGGCTCTTACAGCGCGGTGGCGAGCGAAGAGGGGATCAGCGCCCAGATGGTGGGCAAGCATGTGCTGGGACTGGAGCTGTGGCTGGGGGGCAAGCTGTTTCACAAGACCACCCGCCAGCAGACCCTCACCGAACTAGGCCAGCTGTTTTTGGCTCGCTGCCAGCGGGTGCTGGAGGAGCTGGCATTGACCGAATCGCTCACCCAGAATCTGTTGGCTGAGCCGGCCGGACGGCTGCGCATCGCTGCCCCCCTCAGCTTTGGCCACCACCGGCTGGTGCCGCTGTTGCCCGCTTTTCTCGACCGCTACCCCAAGCTGGATCTGGATCTGCAGCTCACCCCGCGCTGGGTCGATCTGGTGGAGGAGGGGTTCGACGCCGCTATCCGCACCCTGCGCCCGCAGGATGAGGCGCTGATTGCCCGTCCGCTGCTGACCCAGCACTACTGGCTCTGCGCAGCCCCTGACTACCTCAATCGCCACGGCGTGCCCCGTCATCCGGCCGATCTAGTTCGCCACCAGTGTCTGCACGGCAACTGGGGCGAGCATGAGCGCTGGCAGTTTGTCGGTGAGGATGGCCAGAGCGAGGAGGTGCGGGTCGCCTCGCGCCTGCGCATCAATCACTGGCCAGCCTTGTTGACGGCTGCGCTCTCGGGGGCTGGCATCACCTTGCAGCCAGCCGAACAGGTGAGTGACCATATCGCTTCGGGGCGTTTGCTGCCGCTGCTTGGCCGCTATCAGAGCCCGGCCAAGACCCTCTACTTCATCTATCCGGCGGCGCGGCGGCAGGTGCTCAAGATCACCCTGCTGGGGGATTTTCTGGCCGAATCCCTGCAAGCTGGGCCCGAGCCTGAATAAAAGGCTGCATATTCTCGCCGCCGCGCTTAACCATCGTGCTTAACAAAGGGGCGGAGCAGGCCTAACATGGCGGGATGTTTTTCTAGTCGGGACAAAAGGATATGTCTGGGTTGAAAAAGGATCTCGGGCTCTGGCAGGGGATGGGGCTGCTCGCCACCTCGCTGCTCGGCACCGGGATCTTCGTGGTACCGGCGACTGCCGCCTCGCTGGCGGGTGGGGCCTCGCTCTGGGCCTGGTTGCTGCTGATAGCGCTGGTGCTGCCCATCGCCTTTACCTTCGCTCGCCTCGGCCGTCGCTATCCCCATGCGGGCGGTGCGCCGCACCTGATTGGCCTCGCCTTTGGCAACGGCGCCGAGCGCTTCTCCGCCTTCCTGTTTCTGGCTGTGCTGCCGGTGGGCCTGCCTGCCGCCCTGATGATTGCCGCCGGCTTCTGGCATGCCCTGTTCGAGATGGGGGAGTGGACCCTCTGGGCCATCCAGCTGCTGACCCTGCTCGGGGTATTCCTGCTGGGGCTGCGCGGGGCGCGCTCCTCCGGCAACCTGCAACTGTTGATAGCTCTGGCTATTCTGGGGCTCACCCTGCTGATCTGGTTCAAGGGAGAGGTGAGCTGGCGCGATGCGGCCCGGCCGCTGCCGAGCGCGGACGAGTGGCCCGCCATGGCTACGGCGCTGGCGGTGATGTTCTGGTGTTTCGTCGGGCTGGAAGCCTTCGCCCACATGGGGGAGGAGTTCAAGCGGCCGGAGCGGGACTACCCCATCGCCCTGCTCGGCGGGGTGCTGCTGGCGGGACTTATCTACTGGGTGCACTCGCTGGTGGTGCTCAAATATGGCCTCTACGGCGATGAGGCGAAAAACGCCACCGCCATCCCCTCCCTGCTGGCGCTGCTGTTTGGCCCCACCGCCAAGTGGCTGGTGGCGGTGCTCGGCTACCTCTCCTGTTTTGCCAGCATCAACATCTACATTCAGGGCTTTGCCCGGCTGATCTGGAGCATGGCGCGGGAAGGCAAGCTGCCCGCTTCGCTGGCCATGCTCACCGCCCGCGGCGCACCGCTGCGGGCGCTCGGTCTGGTGCTCGCCATCTGTCTGCTCTGCATCACCCTTATCATCTGGCTGCGACTGCCGCTCGATGAGCTGATCCGCTACGCCAACGGCAACTTCGTGCTGGTCTATCTGCTCTGCATGGCGGCGGGCTGGCGCCTGCTTGGCGGGGTGGGCAAGGGACTGGCGGGGGTGAGTGTGCTGCTCTGCGCTCTGGTGCTGGTGGCGCTCGCCACTCAGGTGCTCTATGCGGTGGTGCTCAGTCTTGGCTACGGCGGGTTCTCGTTGTGGCGGCGTCATCTGCGCCGCAGTCGTCAGCAGGATGCGCTTCCGGTAGCGAAGTAACGTCTCCCCGATGGTCGAAGAAATGAGAAAGCCCTGATGTTCAGGGCTTTTTGATTACGGCATATGGGATGTTCATATGAATACTAGTTGGCACGCTATTTGCCGAAAAGTGCGGTGTCGGATCAACTCAACGGCGATTTATAGCCAAAAAAAGTGGGATCCAGCTCCCGTTTTGCTTAAAGTGATCCCTTCCGATCCCGGTGGTCGGAATGCCCGCAAGGATGCCCTTCAGACGTAAACAGGATGGCCTGGCCAGACTGACTCTCAGAGATGTGATTGCTTCGGTTCTCTTTTTATCTGTCACCTGTGGTGATAGCGCCTTGTTCCGTTCAGTCAGCCCGGGTTTTGCGTCTCTCTCATCGTGCATTGTCACCATCTGCAGCGAGTGAATCATGAGCGAATCGGTTTTTGAGATCCACGACTGGACCCTGAGCGTTGACGACAACATGTTGTGTCGCCCCGACCGCGAGGTCTACCTCGAACCCAGACTGGTCAATCTGTTGCGGTTTCTGGCCCACAATGCCGGCACCGTGTTTGGCCGCGATGCCCTGATCAATGAGGTGTGGGATGGCGCCGAGGTGACCGATCAGGTGGTGACCCAGTCCATCTTCGAACTGCGCAAGATCCTCAAAGATGGTCGCACCGATGCGACCGACTATATCGTCACCGTACCCAAGCGCGGCTACAAGCTGGTGGCACCGGTGCGGCCGCTGCAGGTGGTTTCCGTAGTGATGGCGGACGAGCAGCCCGCGGTCAATACCACTCTCTCAGACAACCCGACGCTCTCCGATCTGAGCCCGCCCGCGGCTGAGCAGGATGATGATGCACAGCCCAATGTTGCCCCTTTTCCCGCCGGGCCCCTGACTCGCGCCATCTCCACCCATGCCAAGGATGCCCGCAGCCGCTGGAAGATGGTGAGTTTCGATATCTTCGTGGCCATCGTGCTGATCGCCATTGTCAGCATGCTCAGCTACCAGCACACCAGCCCCCAGGTGCATGCCATGCTGGATCCCAATCTGCTGGTGTTCCGCTTCCACTCCGGCATGGATGACAACAACGAGAACGTGCGCCTCGCCGATGGCATTACCCGCGCCCTGATGGGGGAGGTGGCCGTGGCTACGCCGCTGCGGGTGCAGTACGGCGCCACCACTCTGATGGGGGGCATCATGCCCGGCAAGGAGCTGAGTGTGCGGGTCACCCGCCAGCCCCGTGGCACCTATCTCGATCTGGAGTATCGCAATATCAACACCAACCGGGTGCTGTTCAGCCATCAGTACCAGCTCAGTCGCCACAGTGTGCACGGCGTGTTGCAGGCCAGCAGCCAGGATCTGCTGCGCGCCCTCGACCAACCCGATGCCGAGCCGGGGATGGGCTGGCCGACCGATGATGCCTCCCTGATGGCGATGATGGAGGCGCAGTACTACATCAACAGCCGGGATCCGGTCGCCCTCAAGCGTGGGATTGATCTGCTGGAGCAGGCGTTGATTGCCCATCCGGATCAGCCGCTGCTGTTGGCGGAGCGCTATCTGGCTGGCGAGGCGCTGGCCACCCTGGCGGGCAAATCCGAGAGCGAGCGGCTGCAGGGGATTGGCACTCATCTCGCCAGCGTGGTGCAAAACAGCGGTGCTCTCCCTGCTCGGGTGTGGGAGGCGTTGACCCTGCAGGCGATCCTCAACGGCCAGCAACAGCAGGCCAACTATCTGCTGGAGAAGGCGGCGAGTCGCGGCCGCTCGGTGCTCTACTACATACTGCAGGGCAAGCTGGCGGAGCTGGATGGTCGCCCCGAGGCGGCGGGGGATGCCTACAGTCAGGCCTTCCTGATGGAGGCGACCGAGCAGACCTATCTGCTCTGCCAGCAGCTCGGTTTCTACAGCAATATGGAGAGCCTCACTCCGGCTCTGTTCAATGCGCTGGGCCAGAGCAAGGTGAAGCTCTTCTAACACCGCAGTGTTGGTTTTCCCCCGGTCGGTGCGGTTGCCGACCTCATCCACAGGCTGCCTTCGGGCGGCCTGTGCGGTTTCTGCTTGTTTCAATCCTGCTTGTTTGCCACCGGGGATAGTCGCTCTGGTGCGGCCCGATTTATCCCCCCGCAGTTCCCCACTATCTGCCTTTGTCTTGCACGCGGCATTCGCTGCACTCGCGTTTGTTCGGCTTCACGCCGCGCACGCAGCTTGTGACATCTGCTCATTGTCGGTTGCGGGATAAGCTGTCTGTCTCGACCCATTTCTCATTGCTTACCGGTTATCGCCGTTGCGCTTTACCTCTGAGTTTGGATTGTGATGAGACGAGCGGAGGGGCGAACAGAAGGTGAGCGGCCACTCAGGGTGATGGTCAGCTGGGCGTTCGGATGGTTACAAGGGGAGGGGGCGCAATGGGCGCTGCTTTATCCCGGGTTTATCTGACCAAAAATATCAAGACGGCGAGATAAGGGGGTTATCAAGGGGCAAAAACGGGTTGGCCGGATATCAAGGTTTTATCAAGAAGGCTGTGTGATGTGATGTCAATTTACTGTTTTTAAATGGTTTTTATCAAAAACGATGAGGCGGCGAAAAAAGTTGCCTCATATTTTTATCCCTTAGCTGGTCTTTATGTTTTCCGGGGATGAGAGGCCTAGTCTGTGCCCATTCTTTGGCGGGGCGTTCCGCCAAATGTGTATGTGACGACCCGACCTTTTATAGAACCGGAGATCTTATGTCCCTCGATACGAGCAAGAAGATTGGCCTTATCGCCTGTACAGGTGTGGTGGCCGGCAACATGATGGGGAGTGGCATCGCGCTGCTGCCTTCGGCACTGGCCACCATCGGCTCCATCTCTGTTTTTAGCTGGGCAATCTGTCTGGTAGGCGCCATGGGCCTCGCCTTTGTCTTCGCCCGCCTGGCTACCAAGAACCCGCAAGAGGGTGGCCCCATTGCTTACGCTGGCGAGATCTCTCCGGTGTTCGGTTTCCAGACCGGAGTGCTCTATTACCACGCCAACTGGATCGGTAACCTGGCCATCGCCATTACCGGTGTCTCCTACCTCTCGGTCTTCTTCCCCATTCTCAACAGCCCAATTCCGGCCGCCGCAGCCACCATCGCTGCCGTCTGGATCTTCACCTTCGTCAACCTGCTTGGCGGTAGCTGGGTGAGCCGACTCTGTACCCTGGGTCTGGTGCTGATCCTGCTGCCGGTTGTCGGTACTGCGGTGATGGGTTGGGGTCATTTTGATGCCACCGTCTACAGCCAGAACTGGAACACCACCAGCGGCAGCGACCTGCATGCGGTCATCAGCGCCGTGCTGATCTGCCTCTGGTCCTTCGTCGGTGTTGAATCTGCCGCCGTCTCTTCCGGCATGGTGAAGAATCCCAAGCGTACTGTACCGCTTGCCACCATGCTGGGTACCGGTATCGCGGGTGTTATCTACATCCTCTCTACCCAGGTGATCAGCGGCATGTTCCCGGCCGGTGAAGTGGCTGCTTCCGGCGCCCCGTTTGCAATGGCCTCTTCCGCCATCTTCGGTAGCTGGTCTGCGCCGTTCGTCTCTGCCTTCACCGCCCTGGCCTGCTTCACCTCGCTGGGCTCCTGGATGATGCTGGTGGGCGAGGCGGGCAAGCGTGCCGCCAACGACGGCAACTTCCCGAAAATCTATGGCGAAGTGGACAAGAACGGCGTAGCCAAGAAGGGTCTGATCCTGGGCTCCCTCAAGATGACTGCCCTGATGGTTGGCCTGACCGCCTTCACTTCCCAGTCCGCTCACGCAGCCGATCTCTTCAACGTGCTGACCACAGATGCGGTGCTGTTGACCATGCTGCCCTACTTCTACTCCAGCATTAACCTGATCCGCTTCGAGGGCATGACCTCCCGCAGCATCGGCGCGATGATCTTCTCCGGTGTGGCCTGTGTCTTCTGTCTGGTAGCCCTGATGGGTGCCAAGGGTTCCAACCTCACCGCTACCTTCGTGGTGTCGCTCATCATCCTGATGTTCTACGCCAAAAAACAGGGTCTGCGTCAGCACGACGCCCTGCTGAACGAACAACCCAGCAACTAATTCCCCCTTTTATCTTCCGAGCGCTCTTCACTCACCATCCCTGATGGAGAGCGCCCCTTTACGTGTGGAGCATTACGATGAATATCATTGCCATCCTCAACCACCTGGGCGTTTTCTTTAAAGAAGAACCCATTCGCCAGCTGCAAGCCTCCCTCGAGCGCAAGGGTTTCGAGGTTGTTTATCCGGTCGATGTGGCCGACCTGCTGAAACTGATCGAGAAGAACCCCCGCGTTTGCGGCGCCATCTTCGACTGGGACAAATACTCTCTGGGCCTGTGCAAGGAGATCCACGATCGCAACGAGAAGCTGCCGATCTTCGCCTTCGCCAACGACCAGTCCACCCTGGACATTCACCTGACCGACCTGCGTCTGAACGTGCACTTCTTCGAGTACCGTCTCGGCATGGCTGACGACATCGCCCTCAAGATGGGTCAGGCCACTCAGGAGTATCAGGACGCCATCCTGCCGCCGTTCACCAAGGCGCTGTTCAAGTACGTGGAAGAGGGTAAATACACCTTCTGTACTCCGGGTCACATGGGCGGTACCGCCTTCCAGATGAGCCCGGCCGGCAGCATCTTCTATGACTTCTACGGCCCGAACGCGTTCAAGGCTGACGTTTCCATCTCCATGCCGGAGCTGGGCTCCCTGCTGGATCACTCGGGTCCGCACAAGGAAGCCGAAGAGTACATCGCCCGTACCTTCAACGCTGATCGTTCCTATATCGTCACCAACGGCACCTCCACTGCCAACAAGATCGTCGGCATGTTCTCCGCACCGGCGGGCAGCACAGTGCTGGTTGACCGCAACTGCCACAAGTCGCTCACTCACCTGATGATGATGAACGACGTGACCCCGATCTACTTCCGTCCGACCCGCAACGCCTACGGCATTCTGGGTGGTATCCCGCAGAGCGAATTCAGCCGCGACACCATCGCTGCCAAGGTCGCCGCGACACCGGGTGCCCAGGCTCCCCGTTACGCCGTTGTCACCAACTCCACCTATGATGGCCTGCTCTACAACACCGGCTTCATCAAGGAGAGTCTGGATACCCCTTACATCCACTTCGACAGTGCCTGGGTGCCTTACACCAACTTCAGCCCGATCTATGAAGGCAAGTGCGGCATGAGCGGCGAAGCGATGCCGGGCAAGGTGTTCTACGAAACCCAGTCCACCCACAAGCTGCTGGCGGCCTTCTCCCAGGCCTCGATGATCCACATCAAGGGTGACGTGGAGGAGGAGACCTTCAACGAAGCCTTCATGATGCACACCTCCACCTCGCCGCAGTACGGCATCGTGGCATCGACCGAGATCTCCGCTGCCATGATGCGTGGCAACACCGGCAAGCGTCTGATCAAGGACTCCATCGATCGCGCCATCTCCTTCCGCAAAGAGATCAAGCGTCTGCGTGATCAGAGCGAAGGCTGGTTCTTCGACGTATGGCAGCCGGACAACATCGACACCGTCGAGTGCTGGAAGCTGGATCCGAAAGATGACTGGCACGGCTTCAAGGACATCGATGACAACCACATGTACCTGGATCCGATCAAGGTCACCCTGCTGACTCCGGGTATGGGTCGTGACGGCCAGCTGCTGGAGAAGGGCATCCCTGCCTCTCTGGTCTCCAAGTTCCTCGACGAGCGCGGCATCGTGGTCGAGAAGACCGGCCCCTACAACATGCTGTTCCTCTTCTCTATCGGTATCGATCAGTCCAAGGCGATGCAGCTGCTGCGTGCCCTGACCGAGTTCAAGCGTGGCTACGACCTGAACCTGACCATCAAGAACATCCTGCCGAGCCTCTATCGTGAAGACCCGAGCTTCTACGAAGGGATGCGCATTCAGGAGCTGGCCCAGAGCATCCACGATCTGACCTGCAAATACCGTCTGCCGGAGCTGATGTTCAAGGCGTTCGACGTGCTGCCGGAGATGAAGATGACCCCGCATGCTGCATGGCAGCAAGAGCTGGCGGGCAATCTGGAAGAGGTGCCGTTGCGTGACATGGTTGACCGCATCAGCGCCAACATGATCCTGCCGTACCCGCCGGGAGTACCGCTGGTTCTGCCGGGCGAGATGGTGACCCAGGATTCTCTGCCGGTGCTCGAGTTCCTCGAGATGCTGTGCGAGATCGGTGCCCACTACCCGGGCTTCGAGACCGACATCCACGGCCTCTATCGTCAGGCCGATGGCAGCTACACCGTCAAGGTGCTGCGTTAATCGACAGTGACAACAGTCGAAAGTGACAACAACGGGCCGCAAGGCCCGTTTTTCCCTCCGGAATTCCTGTTCTTATTGCGTGAGTCGCCAATCATGAAGCGAGTGCTCTCCATTCAATCCCACGTAGTCTTTGGCTGTGCCGGCAACAGCGCCGCCGTTTTTCCCATGCGTCGCCTCGGGATCGAGGTGTGGCCGATGAACACGGTGCAGTTCTCCAACCACACCCAATACCGCGAAGGCTGGCAGGGGATGGTGATGCCCGGCGGTCATATCCGTCAGCTGGTAAACGGCCTGGCGGAGATCGGCGTGCTGGCCGAGTGCGATGCGCTGCTGAGCGGCTACCTCGGCTCGGCCGAACAGGGGGAGGAGATCCTGGCGGCGGTGGCCCGGCTCAAGGCGCTCAATCCGGCCGCCCTCTACTTTTGTGACCCCGTGATGGGTCACCCCGACAAGGGGTGCATAGTGGCACCCGGCGTCGCCGATTTTCTGAAAAACCGGGCACTGGCCTGCGCCGATATGTTGGCTCCCAATCTGCTGGAGCTGGAACAGCTCACCGGCCGCGATATCCGCAATGTGCCGGAGGCCATCGAGGCGTGCCAGCAACTGCGCGCGCAAGGGGTCAAGCTGGTGATGGTCAAGCATCTGGGCAAGGCAGGTTTTGCCATGGACCGCTTCGAAATGTTGCTGGTGTGCGAGGAGGGAACCTTTCATCTCTCCCGCCCACTCTACCCTTTTGCTCGCCACCCCATCGGGGTGGGGGATCTGCTGAGCGCCACCATGCTGGCCAATCTGCTGGCCGGTTGTACCCCGGTGGCGGCGTTCGAACTTACCAACGCCAGCGTTGATGCGGTACTGAGCCGGACCTGGCTGGCGGGGGCCTACGAGCTGCAACTGGTGGCGGCACAGCATGAGATGGCGCTGCCGCAGGTCTCCATCCGGGCGACCCGCCTCTGAGCTGATTACGCGCACAGAAGAAACAACAAAGCCCTGATCATCAGGGCTTTTTATATGTCAGTGTCCCGTCCTGAATATGGTTTACACCTTTCCCCCCAATAAATGGAGAACCCGATGGGACAAGGTGTGAAACGGACACAGCGCGATTACTCGCTGACTTTTAAACTGGCACTGGTCGAGCAGATTGAAAAAGGCGAGCTCACCTACAAACAGGCTCAGGTGCGTTATGGCATTCAGGGCCGCTCCACCGT